>JAEWGS010000074.1 GCA_023388205.1 Bacillota bacterium | reverse complement strand
CCGTGGGTCCAGGTGGCTTTGTAGATGGTAAAGAAGTGAAAATGGAATTAAAAGTTGGCGATCGCGTGATTGCGAGTCGTTACGCGGGCACCGAAGTCAAATTAGACGGTGAAGAAGTTACGATCTTGCGTCAATCGGATATTTTGGCGATTGTCGAATAAAAATAGAGGAGCTTTAGAGATAATATGGCGAAGGATTTGAAGCATAATGAAGCCGCTCGCAAGGCTTTGGAAGCAGGCGTTAATAAGCTTGCAGATACGGTGAAGATCACTTTGGGACCCAAGGGGAGAAACGTGGTGATTGATCGTAGCTACGGCGCCCCCCTGATTACGAACGATGGCGTGACGATTGCCAAAGAGATTGAGCTTGAAGATCGTTTTGAAAACATGGGTGCTCAGCTTGTCAAAGAAGTTGCGACCAAAACCAATGATATTGCGGGTGATGGTACGACGACGGCGACGCTTTTGGCGCAGGCGATTGTCCGCGAGGGCTTGAAAAATATCGCAGCGGGTGCGAATCCGATCATTTTGCAGCGCGGTATTGCTTTGGCGGTCGATCGTGCCGTTGAAGGGATCCAGAAGCTGGCCACGCCTGTGAAGACGAAGCAAGATATCGCCCGTGTGGCTTCTGTTTCTGCGAATGACACAAAGATCGGTGACTTGGTTGCAGAAGCGATGGAAAAAGTCGGCAACGACGGGGTGATCACAGTCGAAGAGTCCAAGACCATGAGTACGGAGCTCGAAGTGGTTGAGGGTATGCAATTTGATCGCGGCTATATCTCCGCGTACATGGCGACCGATATGGAGAAAATGCAAGCCTTGCTCGAGGATCCTTACATCCTCATCACGGATAAGAAGATTTCTTCTATTCAGGAACTTTTGCCGCTCCTCGAACCAATCGCTCAATCTGGACGCAAGCTTTTCATCATCGCTGAAGATATTGAGGGTGAAGCTTTGTCAACCTTGATTCTCAATAAGTTGCGTGGTGCCTTGACGGTCGTAGGTGTCAAGGCCCCGGGCTTTGGCGATCGCCGCAAGGAAATGCTCCAAGATATCGCGGTGTTGACGGGTGCGACGGTGGTGACGAGCGACCTCGGTATGGATCTCAAAGAAGTGGGTCTGGAAGTCTTGGGTACGGCCCGTCAAGTGAAAGTTGAAAAAGAGAACACCATCATCGTCGACGGCGCGGGTCAAAAGAGCGCGATCGACGAACGCGTTCAGCAGATTCGCAATCAAATTGAAGTTACAAGCTCGGATTTTGACCGCGAAAAGTTGCAAGAGCGCTTGGCGAAGCTAGCCGGTGGTGTCGCGGTGATCAAAGTAGGTGCGGCGACTGAAACCGAAATCAAAGAAAAGAAGCTTCGCATTGAAGATTCTCTCGCAGCGACCCGAGCCGGTGTTGCAGAAGGTATGGTCTCTGGCGGGGGCACCTGTTACATCAATATTTTGCCGGAAGTGAAGGCGCTGCTCGATGAGACCGAAGGCGATGTCAAGACGGGTGTCCAAATTATCGTGAGAGCCCTCGAAGAGCCCGTGCGTCAGATTGCGGCGAATGCAGGCTTGGACGGAGCTGTCATCTGCGAGAAAATCAAGAATGAGAAGCCGGGCATCGGATTTAACTTCCTGACGGAAGAATATATCGATATGGTGGCAGAAGGTATTGTTGACCCTGCGAAAGTGACGCGTTCGGCTTTGCAAAATGCGGCGTCTGCAGCGGCGATGCTTCTGACAACGGAGGCAGCGGTGGCAGATATTCCGGAACCTCCGGCAGCGGCCCCCGCACCCGGCATGGGCGGCATGTACTAAGTTCTAAATGGGCGACGGCTTAAGTGCCTGTGCAGAGTTAAGCGGCGTGCCCAGCTAGCTCGCTTAGTGTGACGTCGTTAAATTAAGAAGGTCTGCGCTTTTGCGCTTTTATGAAGACTTGATGAAGATCAGTCCCAGATGTTTTTTGACCCATGGGGTCGATGCATCTGGGACTTTGTTTTGGGTGGAGAGGATGAATACGATACAATAAAGGTCTTGAATTTACTTCAGGAGGCTTCTTATGGAAGATCTTTTTATTGAACGCATTTATCGGCAACGAAAAAATATTTGGGATCAATTGAAAGTGCTGGGTCTTTTTGCCCTTTACTTTATTTGTATTTTTGTTGTTTTAATGATTCCTGTGCTCTTTTTTTTGTTGCCTTTTGTCGCGATCGGCGGCGGATACTTGGTTTTTATTCTTGCCCTCTATTCGAATTTGGAGCATGAATATATTGTGACGAATGGGCAGTTGGACATTGATCGCATTTACGGCAAAAGACGGCGTAAACGTTTTTTCTCAATTGATGCTAAAGATATTGAGATTTTAGCGCCGACATCTGACTCAGCCTATCCTGAGTATCAAAAAAATTCGGCACTCAAGAAGCTCGATTTAAGTTCAAGAAGTTCAGAAAGACAATGGTTTTTGGTGGGCTCGTATAAGGGCCAGCGCATGCTCATTTTAGTTGACGGAGATCAGAAGGTGTTGGAAGGGCTTTGGCGATATAGTCCGAGCAAAATCCACTACCGGCCTGGAGATAAGGCCTGATCAGATGACCGGGCGCTTAGGGCTACTTAGAAGCTTAGGTGCAGCTTGGATTAAAATTCAAAAACTATTCAAGAATGATCAAAAAAATTCCGACTTCTCTTTTGGATAATTGAGGAGTTGTGAAGGAGAGCGGTATGCTTGATGTGAATAATTTGGTGAAATTTTATGGAAAGAAGTGCGCGCTTGATCACTTAACTTTCCATATTCAACGCGGCGAAATCGTTGGCTTCTTGGGACCGAATGGTGCCGGGAAATCGACGACGATGAACATTATCACGACTTACTTGACTGCGAGTTCAGGTACGGTCAAAGTCAATGGCCACGACGTTCTTGAGGAGCCCGAAAAAGCGAAACGTGCTATTGGCTATTTGCCTGAACAACCCCCACTTTATCCTGACATGACGGTCAACGAGTATTTGCGTTTTGTCGGCAAACTCAAAGGTCTTAAATTTAAGCGACTCCACGATGATATAGAGCGCGTCAAAAAAGTTGTAAAAATTGATGCGGTGTCTAAACGCCTGATTCGCAACTTATCCAAAGGTTACAAGCAACGTGTCGGTATCGCTCAAGCGCTTTTAGGTAATCCAGAGGTTTTGATTTTGGACGAACCTACAGTGGGCTTGGACCCGAATCAAATTGTCGAGATTCGCGCTTTGATCCGTGAGTTGGGACAAAATCACACCATTATTTTGAGTTCTCATATTCTGAGTGAAGTTCAGGCGGTGTGCGATCGTGTTTTAATTTTGGGGCAAGGTCGGCTTATTTTGGATGCGCCCTTGAAGCATATCGAAAAGAAACTTCAAGACCATGCGGGCTTTTTACTGAAGATTAACGCACCAGAGAAGCCTTTGATCGAAAGTCTGAGACGCATTCCAGAAGTTGGCGAATTGGACTTGCTTTCAACAGAACAGGGCATCTGCCAGGTTCAGGTCCAGAGAAAAGTAGGACAAGATCCTCGCCCAGCCATTTTTACAAAGTGTGCCCAAGAACGTTGGACCATTTATGAGATGAAGAGCTTGGCGCCCTCTTTGGAAGAATTGTTTATGCGCCTCACTACAGATAACGATCTTTCAAAGGAACTTGCACAGCTGGGCTTGAGGCCGGAAGATTTGCGAATCAACGCCCCTCAGGACGCGTCAAAAAAGCGAGCATCGAAGTATCCGATTCAGGCCGAAGCGCCGCTCGCTCAATCTGAACCCAAACTGAGAGGAGAAAAGTCATGAACGCGATTATTCGGCGTGAATTAAGTATGTATTTCAAGTCGCCTATTGGCTACGTTTTATTGGCGATTTATGCACTCGTTTCCGGCTTGGTCTTTAGTTTGCATTTGATGAATGGTCAGGCCCTTTTGAGTCAAGAGTTCGTGTTTGTTCAGAGCTTATTTTTCATTATCATTCCGCTTTTGACTATGCGTGCTTATGCTGAAGAGCGCCGCAATGGCACGGAGATTCTTTTGATGACGAGTCCTGCTTCGATTCGTCAAATCGTCTGGGGCAAATATATTGCGCATTTGATGATCTTCATTTTCTTGAGTTTGATCACAATCGTGCATTTTGTCTTGACTCTGGCTCTGGGCGGTGTGGTTGACCTGCCGGTTTTGGGCGCAGTTGTCGCCTATTTCTTGACCGGTTGCGCTTATATTTCAATCGGACTTTTCTGTTCATCTTTGACGGAAAATCAGATTGTGGCCGGTGTTATTTCCATGGTTATTTTCCTTTTTTTCAATCTGATGAGTCTGCTCGCGTCGTTTATCGGGACTTTGATGAGCCAGGTCATTAATCGGATCGACTTTTTGAATTGGCTGAGTCAGGCGGATGAGCAAGCGGTGGGTTTGTTCTTGCAAAAGACTATCAATTGGCTGAACCCTGCTGAGAAGACGAGCGCTTTTTATCGGGGCATCTTTGATCCCGTCCCGCTCGTGTTTCTGTTGACCTTGTGTGCGTTGTTCCAGTTTTACACGGTTAAAAACTTGGAGCGCCGCCGCTATCGCCAGAACTGAGGGAGGGAAATATGCGTCAACACCAAGATCAAAACGAAACAAAGATCAATACTGCTGTGCCAGTTCAACAGGAAAAAATGAATAGAAAAGCATCATCCGGTGAAGGCCAGTTCCAGGCGGGCCCAAACAAGAAAGCACTTGAGTCTGAGCAAAAAACGAAAAAGCTTAAGAAAGATCACCGGCAAATCGCAATGAAACGCATGGCCGTTTGGACGGTGATTTTGGTGACCGTCGCGGCGATTTTGTTGAATTGACTTTTTGGCACCTTGTTGGGCGATCGTCTCAAATTCGACTGGACGAGCAATCAAATTCAAACGATCAGCGAAGAAAGTCAGAAGCTTTTGGATGAGATGGAAACACCTGTTCAGCTGATTGCATTGGCAAAACCCGGTGAATTCATTAGAAACGCGCAGCTCGCTTTTGTTGAAGACCTGATGCGCGACTACGAAAAAAAATCAAAGGGAAAAATTAGTCTGCGCTATGTCGATCCTGAGGTCAATCCAGAAATCGTCAAAGAGATTGATCCGCAGAATTTGAGTCAAGTGACACGGGGCGCTTTGGCGGTCTACGGGCCGGAGACCAAGAAACTGCGCTTGCTCAATCCCTTGAGTTTTTTGCAACGTCAGATGAATCCGCAGACCTATGAGCAAAGTCTGGTCTACGCGGGTGAAAGCTTGATGAGCACTGCGATCAAGTACGCTTCGAGCAAAGAAAGTTATACGGTCTATTTTGCACGGAATCACCAAGAAGATGATTTGACCCAGAACTATCAAATCATGAGCCAGTTTTTGATGGGTTCTAATTTTGAAGTCAAGGATCTTCAAGGGGTAGAGATCACACAGATGCCAAGTGACGCGGATCTTTTGGTCTTTTTGAATCCTAAGACGGATCTGTTGGAAAATGAGGTGGCGGTCCTTCAAAACTACATCAAAGAGGGTGGCAATATCTTGCTGGCGCTCAACTTCACCGATCTCGAGGTGCCTCGTTTTAATGAGGTGCTCAAAGAGGCCAATATTCAGCTGGATCAACAGCGCATCCGCGAAGAAGATACGCGCTTCTCGCTACAGAATGATCCACACATGTTTACGGCCTTTTTGAAGCCTTCACCTGTGGTTCAAGAGCAAGTCAAAATACCTACTCTGGTCTCTCAAGTTCGTGCGGTGAGTCTTGCGGGGAACGACAAAGACTGGATCAAAACCTCATCTATTTTGAGTACCTCGATCAAAGGCCGACTTGAGCAGGGCGGCCGCAGCGATCAGTTGAGTTCTTCAGGGGAGCAAAGCATCGGACTTTTCTCCGAAATCAAAGGCTACGTGGGCGGCACGAATCAGCAGGGAGAGACGATTGAAAATAGTTCAAAAGTCCTTGTCTTGGGCGACGCGATGATTTGGTCAGATGGGCTCATGAGCGCTTATTTCTCTAGCGCCTATAACTATCAGCTCATGGCGAAAAGCTTCTACGCCTTGACTAATCGCGCGGAAGAAACAAATGTGGTGCGCCCTGTTACGGCGGTTTCTTACAATCTGCCGGTTGAGGTCTATCCAAGCATTAACTACGTGGTGAGCTTTGTTTTCTTTATCTTGCCTTTGTTCTTCGTGTTATGGGCGATTGTGGTCTATCGACGTCGCAGAAATCTTTGAGGAGGTCTGAATGAGTCATCGCAATAGAGAACTCAAACTGGCAATACTCTTTGTATTTGTATTGATTCTAGGGATGGTCAGTTATTTTGTCGCCACACAAAAGTCAAAAGAAACGACGCCTGTTCAAGTCAGCCAAACGAGTGAAACATCCGACGAGCTTTTGAATTTGCAAGGGACAGAGATCTCGCATGTCAAAATTGTGAACCGCTTCGGCGAGATTGATATTGTGAAAGAAGCGCTTTCAGAAGAAGAAACCCAAAAGACCGTAGCCTCCGCGACGACGCTCGCTTCCGAGAGCCACGAAACGAATCTCGATACGAACCTCGATACGAATCTTGAAACGAATCGCGAAACGACAGGGGAAACGCTGCATCCGCTCGCACCTCAGCCCAAAGCGCAATATCGCTACCGCATGATCACGCCAGATTACAAAGAGCAGAGTGAGACCAAGCTTTCAGCTTTGGTTGAGCCTTTGCGTCAATTGGTGATTGAGAAGGAAGTTGGCCAGGTGACTAATCTTAAAACCTACGGTTTGGATCCACCGACGGCCAAAGCACACATAGAGACCAGTTCGGGCGAACAATATGATTTGCTCTTGGGCGGCCTCGTGCCGGGATATGAGGATCACTACTATTTGTTGCGTCAAGATACGGATCGCGTCGTCATCGTAAAAAGCGCAGCTGTTTCTTTGCTCAAAGATCCCATTGATCTTTTGGATACGACAGTGATTCCTATTGATCCGACACAAGTTCAAGAAATTCGACTTGAAAATCGTTCGAGTCATTTTCAGTTTACGGCAAAAGCGACGAAAGCAAGTTATAAGGACTCAAGCGGGACAGAAAAAACGTATACCACTTGGCAGATGGAAGATCCTGTCCATTGGAAGGGCGATGACAATATGATCAATCGCCTCGTTGAAGAGATGGCGGGACTGACGGCGGTGCGCTACGAAGCTTATGGGCCTTTATGGGAGCGCCGGATGAAACAGCTGGAGTCTTTGCAAGCGGAAGAAACGGGGCTGGATCAAGGCGCTATTGATGAGGATACGGAAATTGAGACCGCTGCTCATGAAGATGCCGATTTGAGCGAGACCGTAGATCCTGATGCTGCGACTGACGAAAATGCAGATGAGGATTTAGATCAAACGTCAGACTTAGAGGGAGAAGATGCTGCTGAACCGAGTTCTGATGGTGTGCGAAACAAGAGCAAAAACGGCATCGACTGGTCTTTGTTTGGCTTGGATCAACCGGCCTATGTCTTTTATATAAGCGATGGAACGCAGCACTATGAAATTCAAGTCGGCCGTGCGAGTGGCGATGGAAATATGTATGTTCGCCGCGTCGGTCTGGATGCCGTGCTCCTGGTTGATTTGAATCATTTTAAGATTTTTGGGGCGAATGAAACGCAATGGATTGACCGTTTTGCGGCCTTAGAATCAATTGATAACGTAAAGAGTTTGAGTCTCACTTTGGATGGGCACACGAGAAGTTTTGATCTTCAGACGCCCTCACAGGCGGAAATTGAAGCTGCAGAAGCCAAAGGCGAGATCGCGCCTGGGGAACGCTTTGTTGAAGTGATCGATGGAAGGCATGTAGATATCAATCGTAAAGATGAAGAGGGCCGTTCTGTATTCAAACGCTTTTACCAGTCTTTGATTGGGATCATGGTTGATGGCTTTGATCTTGACTCAGAGCCTGCCGAAGATGCGATTTGTGTGATTAAATATGTGCATAAGGATCAAAGTCCAGATACAGAACTGGCTTTGGTGCCGAGAGAATCTGGCGGATACTACATTGTTTTGAATGGGAACTACACGGGACTTTATGCTTCTGCGAGTGAAGTTGATGAGGCCAAGCGCTTGGATGATTTAGGTGTTCGAGCCGCTCTGGCGCAGATGGATGAGGCCTTGGCTTTGGCGTCTGAATCAAGTGTTGAAACGAGTGCTGAATAAGAGCAAAACGTATCATCATGAGACAAACTTTTGTGGTTGCATTCATTGTAGGTTGAGTTCATAGGAGCATTTCAGAGGAAAAGAAGCAGCATGGGGATAGAAGAACGCGAGCAAAAAATAACGAAAGATTCAGCAGGGCGACGTCAACATGCGTCCAAAACGATGAGTGGTCGCCATTTTTTGCAGTCGGTCGGTGACAAGACACGCGGCTTGTTTATTTTGTCCGTGGTCATCTGTCTCCTGATGTTTCTGATCCTAGCTTGGATTTTGATTAGCAGCAAGCGTCAGAAAAATCAGGGCGTTTATGTGAACCAGCGATCCACCAATCAGTTGGGCTTTAGTTTGTCGGCGTCTGACGGAGAAACCGTCTATCCATTTGGGAGCCATTATTTGCTTCGCTTAGGTGCCGAGCAAGTGAGCTTATTGACGACAACCGGCAGTGAAGAATTGAATTTGATGGTTCAGTGCGCCGACCCTAAAGTCGTTTTTGGCGGCGAGTATGCGCTGGTCTTTGACTATAACGGCTCGAATTTTTATTTGATCACGCAGCGTGGCATGCTCTACCATGGAGATACCAAAGATGAACCCATCGGCTCTGCAGCTGTATCGTCCACGGGCTATGTCGCTTTAGTGCTCAACAGCAATGGGACAAGAGGGGTCCTTCGCGTACTCAATCCGGAGGGCATCCATCAATTTGATTATCAGGTGAGAGAAAGAAATAGTTCGGGCTATATTTTGTCTGCGGCCTTTTCGCAGAATGATCAGTACGTGGACCTCAGTATGCTCAACACGGATGGTGTGGAACCTTTCTCGATCATTCAACGCTTTGATTTAATGACTTCAAAGTTGTCCGCTTATTATGTATGTGATACGAATGAGCCGCTGCCTGTTTTAACCGGCGGGCAGGATCAGCAATTGATTGCTGCAGGGAATCAGAGCATCTTTCGACTGACGGGAGACCAGATGTCTCCATGGATTAAGTTGGCGGATATTAAGCAGGTCGTCTCAGATCGAGATGGCGTGGTGGTTCTCGCCAGTGACTCAGTGCGCGGTGAGGCGAAGCTTTTGCGTATGGAGTTTGAAAATGAAGGCATTGAGTCCTTAGATGCCTCGGGTCAGTATGTGACCGTCGGGGCGGATCCCAAAAACTTGTGTATTGGTGGGGGTTATGCCGCTGTAAGTGATGGCGCTGTGTGCTATCGCGTTAAGTTGTCGGACATGACGGTTGAACGAATTGAAGCCGGGACAGAAGTGGTTCATTTGGGCTTAGATGGCAAAGGGAATTTGACTGTTGTGACACGAGATCAAGTCCGCGTTTATTAATCGCATTTATTAATTCTGTAAGAGGCGCCTATGGAGTGCGAATATAAATTCAACGTGAGTCCAAACCAAGCTCGGCGTTTGCTCGCTTCCTTGAGTGAACAAGGATTTGCGTTGGCAGAACCTGAATATTGCAAAATGGCAGGACGATATTACACCGACAATGCGGGGATTTTAGCGGCTCAGAACTTGTCGATGCGCGTGAGGCAAGAAGGCACGCACAGCGTCTTGAATTTTAAGCGGCGATTGGCTGAGAGAAAGGGCCCTTACACGGAACGACAAGAACTCGATATCCCGGTTCATTTTTCCTCTTTGAATATCACGGTTCCAGAGCTCATTGACTGCTTTGAAAAGATTGCCCCTGCGGAACGCCACACGTTAGGGGATATTCAATTGTTTGAGCTTTTGTATGAACTTCTTAAAGACATGCAAGCTCAGGCATGCAAGCTCAGCATTTTTTCGCAGACGGATTTTACACGTGTGACTTATCTTGTCCGTCATGATGACTTGCTTTTTGAAGTCAGTATCGATGAAGGTTATTTTGCGGGTCAGCCTGAGAAGCGTTTTCGAGAACTTGAAGCTGAACTGAAAAGTGGAGACCTTGCACTTTTCCAAAAGCTTTGGACACGCTTGAGTTCGGATTTCAACTTGGAAGCCCAACTTCAAAGCAAGCTGAACCGGGGGCGCATGGATTTATGAAACCGTCTTCGCAGGATGCTTTGAAATCCAAGCCCAAGTTAACGGCCAAACAAAGACAAGCCCAGCGCAAGCGACAAAAATCCGAGCGTGGGCGCGCATTTAGGAAGCGACAGGCTCAGCGTGTTCATTACGATCTCGTCTTGCTGGGGGCGGGTGTCGTAGGTATGTACGTGGCTTTGATGCTCAAAGAGCGGGCCAGCGAAGCTTCTATTTTATTGATCGACCAGAATCCTTATCCAGGAAAGCGTTTTTTGGCGACCGGAAATGGACGTTGTAACTTGGCCCAAAGAGGAGCAAAAGCCAGCGACTATTTGAGCTTAAAGTGCTCAGATGATCCATTAGACTCTGTCTCGACTTTCCTAAAGCAAACGGATGCGTTCGATGTGGAGCAACTTTTTGAAACTGCCCCAGATCAAGTGCTGGAACGCTTCTTCTTTCGACACGGCATTTTATTAAGAGAAGAAGAGGCAAGACTCTATCCCGCATCTTTTCATGCGCCTTCTTTGGTCGATTATTTGACGCGCTGCATTTTAGATTCAAAGATTGAATGCCTGATGAATACGCATTGCTTAGACTTTCAACATGAGGCAAAAGATCAGCCCATAAGCTTATCTCTAAAGCCTGTAGACGAGGGCGAGACTTATGAGATTCTTTGTGATCGGCTCGTCATAGCGACAGGCGGCCTGGCGCAGGAAGCCTTGGGCTCGGGGGCGAGCATGCTCGAAAAGCTCAAAAAGCAATGTGCTTGGATTTCCCCAAAACCGGGTCTTTGCCCTTTGTGTTCTCCGGATGTGCCCAAAGAGAGTTCGGGCCTTCGCCTTAAGGCCTGTGGCTTTTTGATGCAAGACGAGATCCGTAGCTCGCATGGGGAATTTTTAATCACGGATTACGGGATCAGTGGTATCGCGAGCATGGATTTGAGCTTAGCCTATGCGAGGGGGCAGATCAAAGGGACGAGGGGACAGATCAAAGGGACATCGAGCATTCAAGTGTCAAAAGACTGGAGCCGCTTATTTTGCGACGACACAGAGTTTGAAGGACCGTTGCTCCTTTTGGACCTGTTTTCGGACTTGGATGCAGCCGTTCTCGCCCTGGCCAAAGAAGAAAAAACGGATTGGTCTGCGCTGCTGCCAAGATCCCTTCATCTTCACTTGTCGCATTGCGCTCAAAAGCTCATCGAGCGGCCCAAGGCCTTGGAGCTCTTAAAATCCTTGGCTGAACAAACGGGCTTAAGCGATCCCCACTTATCCCGTGTTCGATTGGCTTATTATCTTTTGCTGCGGCGTTGGCCGCTTCGCATTTCAGGCACGCTAGGATTCGATCGTGCGCAGCTGATGCTAGGCGGGATTACTCTGTCGAATCTAGCGAACGATTTGAGCCTAAAAATGGACCCTCGAGTGTATTTGGCGGGTGAGCTGTTGGATCTTTCTGGTCCTTGTGGAGGCTATAATCTTTTGTTGTGTTTCTTGATGGCTCAAAAAGTCGCTGCCAGCTTAATTGAAAAAGGTCTCTGACGACTTCGCCATGCCTCTCGGAGCTGCTTTGATTGTATTCATTACAGAATGTTTCGCTTTTTATATAATGTGGGTGAAATATTTCCTTATTTTTTGATGAGACACAGGAGGACTTATGAATATTCGAAGATCGAGTCTCTGCTTGATTATATTTTGCCTGGTGGGGAGCCTTTGCTTTAGCGCTTGTCACAAAGGTCAGCAGCGTTCAGGGGCAGAGAGTCTTTGGATCCGTTCAGAAGAACCGACCAACTACGTTATTTTTAGCTTAGAGAACAATAAATCCGTGACAATACAGCTTTATCCGGATCTTGCACCCTTGACGGTGCAAAATTTTCAACGTCTGGTTAAGGACAAATTTTATAAAGGGACGAGCTTTTTTCGCGCGATTCCAAACTATATTTTGCAAGGTGGCGATCCCAAGAATGATGGAACGGGCGGACCCGGCTGGACCATCAGTGGCGAATTTTCGAGCAACGGGGTGAGCAATCCGATTCACCATACGCGGGGCGTCGTATCGATGGCACGCAAGCAAAAGGATCCTAACTCGGCCGGTTCACAATTTTTCATTGTCCTCAGCGATGAAAAGACAAGTAATCTGGACGGCAACTATGCGGGCTTTGGCTATGTCATTGATGGGATGGATACGATTGATCAGATCTCACAAGGTGAAGTGAAAGACAATACCTTGGTCACTCCGGTGAAGATCACGGACTGCTATTTTGTAAAATATCCTGAGTCTTAAGCAGAGATTCAGGCGTTTATCTAAAGGCCTTTGGAGGGCCAGAAGATAGGATTCATTCATCTGATCGCTTCGATCTCAATCTTGAAGATCGGGGCGATTTTTATTGGCTTCATTCATGCCGATGCATCGAATGGCGGATTGGATCGCACAGCACTTCGTCGATACTTCGTTTTACGGCTCAGACGGCGGCTCAAGCTGAGCGTCGTGCAGGATGCTTTCTTTTATAAAATGACTTTGGCGATAACTACGGGGCGAAATGCCATGGACACTTTTGAAGGCTCTAGAGAAGTGCAGGGGATTCACATAGCTGACCGAAGTAGAAATGTCGCTGATACTCAGGTGTGTTTCTTTGAGCAATTGTGCAGCGCGCGCCACGCGGTAGTTTAAGAGATAAGTTTGAGGACTTTGTCCCACCACATCTCGGAAAATTTTTCCGAAATAACTGCGGTTGAGACCACAGACTTCGGCGATCTCTTCGATGGAGATGTCTCTTTGATAATTCCGATCAATGCTGCGCATGATCGTCGAGATTGTCTGTCCTTGTGTGTTGCTCCTGGGCGAAGTGGTCATGGAACCAGACAAAGTCATGCCGTATTTTGGATCTGTCAGTCATCCTGAGTGTCATCTGCTTTATAACGTGACGACGATGGCCAGTATTTGGCATACCGTGGCGACGGGAGATACCACACTGCTTAAACGTCAACTGGAACAATCAGCCCAGCTGCCACAAGGCGCAGTCTATCAAAATTATCTGCGCTGTCACGATGATATTGGATGGGGTTTGGATTACGCTTTTTTGGCTCAATATGGGATGCAAGAAGTGCCGCATAAAAAATATCTCAATGATTTCTTGACGGGAAAGTTAGTCCATTCTTTTGCGCGCGGCGATCTTTACAATGACGACCCAGAGCTAGGGGATGCGAGACTGTGTGGAACCACCGCTGCTTTGTGTGGCTTAGAGCGTGCGATCGAGGAAAAAGATGAGTTAGCGATTGAGCTCGCCCTGAATTATGATCTTTGCTTGCACGCCTTGATTTTTTCACTCTCGGGGATTCCAGTTCTCTATAGTGGCGATGAGATTGGGCAGTTAAACGATCCGAGCTACCTCGAAGATTCAGAGAAGCGAGCGGATTCACGTTATTTGCATCGCGGGGCTTTTTCTTGGATGGATGCTGCTTTGATCGATCAAAAAGGAAGCGTGCAGGCGAGATTATTTGAGGGCCTGAGCGAACTTGTGAAACTTCGCTTTTCGCACGAGCTTTTCGCTGCGGATGTGCTCATTAAAACTTTGGATACAGGGGACGCTTCGGTTTTAGCTTTTGTGAGGCGAAGAGAAAAAGAACGCTTGTTTTGCCTCTTTAATTTCAGTCCCTTTGTGAAGACTCTGAGTTTGTCTAACGAACAGGCGGAGCATAGCGCTGGGGCGGATTATGTCGATTTGAGGACTCAAGAGAAACTCAACTTCAATCAGCTGAGTGTAGCGCCTTTTTCCTTCCGTTGGATCTATCAAAAATTTGATGAAGACGATTAAAATGGAAGTGAGATAGGGGATTTTCCATCCATTTGAGAAAGTCGAGAGAAATATCTATGGACGTTGTGGCCTTGGGCGAATTATTGATTGATTTTACCCCCGTTTCTGTGGATGCTTCAGCGTATCCTACACTGGCGGCCAAGCTAGGCGGAGCGCCCTGCAATTTTTTGGCAGCCTTACAAGTGGGTGGTTGTTCGACGGCTTTGATTGCAAAAGTTGGCGCGGATCGCTTGGGAAATTTGCTAAAAAATACGGCGGCCATGCTGGGGATAGAGACCCGTTCGATCTTGAGTGATCCTGAGGTTTTTACGACGCTGGCTTTTGTGAGCTTGGATGAAACGGGCAACCGGACCTTTGATTTTGCGCGTAAGCCAGGAGCAGATATTTGTTTGAGAGAAGATGAGATCGACTTTTCCCTGATTGATGAAGCCAAAGTCTTTCATTTTGGTAGCGTGAGCTTGACCCATGAGCCATCTCGATCTGCGACTCAAAAGGCCGTCTCTTATGCAAAAAACAAAGCCTGTCTCATCAGCTTTGATCCGAACTTGAGACGAGATCTCTGGCCCAATGAAACGCTCGCCAAAGAGCAGATCCTGTGGGCTTTGACACAGGCTGATATCGTCAAAATAAGCGACGAAGAAATTGATTTTCTCTTCGGCTGCTCTCCAGAAGACGGTGCAGAGCTGCTTTTACGTAACTACGGCGTTCAGCTGATTTACGTGACCTTGGGGCCAAAGGGCTGCTTTTTTGCCACAAAGCATGCGAAGGGGAGCGTTCCTTGCCCCTCGGGGATCAAGGTCATTGATACCACAGGTGCCGGGGATATTTTTGGAGGGACTGCGATGGCTCAGTTGCTCAAACTGGGCAAAGACATCTCTGATCTAACTGAAACAGATCTTCAAAATATCACGCGTTACGCCTGCTGTGCGGCGAGCTTATCAACCCAAGTTTATGGAGGCATGGGAAGCATACCGCAAGAAGAAGCGGTGCGCGCAATACTTTAACTCTAAGAAGAGGCTTTGCGGCCTCCTTGAAGGAAGCTTTTTAGCTCCGTGTAAGTCTGAGGCACAGAGGTACACGGAATATTACAAAGATACGCTGAGTATTTTAGAGGAGATCAGGGCAAAAACCCTCTTTAGAATTCCATTTGAGCGCTTCTTGTTCAGAGATCTTGATATCAACTTCGTGGGGGCTCGGTGCGACGACTGCGCCGCCTGTTTTGGATAGCGAGAGGGACGCGGCAGCCGTGGCTTGTGTGAGGGCCAGCTCAGTGCTTTTACCCTGCAGCTTATTGACGAGGTAATAGCCGATGAAGCAATTTTGTACGCCAGTTCGGTCGATGACCGAGGTCGGGTAAATCCCGAAACGATAGCTTTTTTCCTGATCGTAGGCCCAAGATCCATTTTGTCCAAAGGTGACGATGAGCTGGGCTTTGGGCGCTTTTTCGTGAAGGCTTCGGAACAGATCTGAAGCAGGTGTATCTTCAGAAAGATTGAGGAGAGAAAGCAGTTCACGCTGGGTTCCCAAAAGATAATCGATCGAACTGAGGTCCAAATTCGCGGCATCTTCCAAAATTGGCGAGGGGTGATAGGCGACCTTAATCCCGTAGTGTTTCGCTCGATCAAAAGTGTATTGCGTCAAGTTGGATTCGTTTTGCATCAAGAGCAGACGAGGCTCATTTTGGCTTAAATTTGCGTATTCAGCGAGCGTGCGGTCAATTTCCTCGGCTGTAAAAGCACCGTGACTACCTTGGAAGAGGACTTCACTACTATTTCCAGATGGATCAAGCAAAATGAGCGCATGAGAATTGACTTCGTTGACTTCCAAGATCAGGCGGGTATCGACGCCGTTGAGTTCGAGCATCGTCTTTAGGGGAATGCCTTCTTCACCCAGCCGCGCACAGTGAAAGACTTCAGCTCCGGCCCTTTTACAAACAAGCGACTGAAAGAGGCCTTGGCCTCCTGGATAGCGGCGCAATAGAGTCGTTTCTAAAGATAAGGTAGGGTGAATGGTCTGAGGGAGATGATAGACTCGGTCGTAGTGCAATGTACCTAAACTGAGGATGCTCATATTGGACCTCCATAGAAGTGATTCAATGATTGATTGAAGGTGGTATCTGTTCTTCATCTTTCCCGATATAGGGCCTCTACCTAGTGGTCCCCAAGACCGAAAAAGTTGGGTCGGAAGCGTGGCGCAGCCCAGCCAGACCTTAGGAGATGAGACCTCCGCCGAGATAGAAGTTCTTGTATAACTCCATGACTGCGTAGTTACAAAAAGGCGCTTTGACTCCAAAAAGCAGGGAAATTTCGGAACTACCTTGCACCATGAACTCAATGTTGATCCCCGCTCGGCTGAGCGCAGAGACCGCACGATTGGCCACGCCGACGGTTTGAGCCATGGCATCTCCAACGATCATGACGATCGCATAATTTCGATCGATGCTCACATTTTTTACGCCAAGTTCATCATAGAGGCGTTGCAAAACGATGCGTTCTTTTTCTTGAGGAAAGACCTCATCTCTCAGGATCACAGAGATGGAGTCGATGCCAGTTGGCATATGTTCAAAGGGAATGTTGAGATCGGCCAAAATGCCGAGCACTTTATGGACGAAACCAACTTCGCGGTTCATGAGATATTTACTGAAGTGAAGGGCTGTGAAGCCTTTTGAACCAGCAATGCCCGTGACGATATTTTCATAGTCGACGCGCTCAGAAAGCACCATCGTGCCCGGGGCGCTGGGGTTATCTGTATTTCTAATATTGAGCGGAATTCTCGCTCTGAGGACCGGCTCGAGCGCTTCTTCGTGCAAGACGGAAAAACCTGCATAGGAGAGTTCGCGCATTTCAGAATAGGTGAGTTCTTTGACGCGATTGGGCGCCGCGAATAGGTTGGGGTTAACTGAGTAGACACCATCGACGTCCGTCCAGTTTTCGTAGACCGAAACGCCCAAAGCCGCTGAAAAAATCGAACCGGTGATATCAGAACCGCCTCGCGAAAAGGTGAGGATTTTCTGGTCACTGGCGCGCCAACCGAAGAAACCAGGGATAATCTGGAGCCCTGAACTTTGATTGAGGCGGGCGAGCTGGGGATAAGCGGTTGAGACCACGTGGATACCGCGCGCATCTTCTTCGAGCAAAAGACCTTGGGCACCGGGATTGACGTAGTGCGCTTCGACCTCAAGTGAGATGAGATAATCGGTCAAGAGCTTCGCGCAGTTGTCTTCACCTGCGGCTTTGAGTGCATGCATCAAATCGACGCGAGAATCTTTGTGCTGTTCGATGCGATGCAAGATGTCTTGACGAATATTTTGCGAATACTGTTCGCCTAAACCGAGCTGGCGGGCGATTTCTGAATAGCGAGCTTGGATCAGATCAAGTTCTGTCTCACCACTTTGCTGATTGAGGATGGCTTGCCCCAGGGCGATCAAAAGGTCCGTCACCTTGGTGTCATTGTCATAGCGTTTACCCGGAGCGGAAACTACGACGAAGCGCCGTTGGGGGTCACTGAGAATAATTTCGACCACTTTGCGGATTTGTTCCGCACTTGCCAAAGAGCTACCCCCGAATTTACAGAGCTTCATCGATCCATGTACCTCCAAACCCCCGGGGCGTCTCCGGGTGCGATTGCCTTGCGTGTTTCCATTCATTCGCGAGTATGAAATGTACGTCTGTCTAAAGCTACATTTCTCTCACAAGTTTACAACCTTCGGTATTATAAGAAATCTAATTCGATTAGACCATATCTTAGAGGTAAAAATGAAAAGAGCAGACTTTTGTATTCAGTCCATTCAACAGCTTCCAAAGGACGAATTGCTGCGTCTGGGGATTCGGGTGCTACTCATTGATGTGGATAACACCCTGATGAGGCATGGACAGAGGCGTTTTGATGCGCCTACATTGGCGTTTCTTGAAAGCTTAAAAGTGGCAGGATTTCGTCTCTTTTTATGCTCTAATGCCAAAGCAGATCGCCTTGAATCACTGGCTCATTCCGCCGACCTAGAGGCGATCCCCAAAGCTCAAAAACCGTCTGGAAAGGCGATCCGCCGCTTTTTGGAAGAAAAACATATTGATCCTAAGACGGTTGCGATGGTTGGCGACCAGTATTTTACGGATGTCTGGGCGGCTGAACATGCGGGTTTATGCTCAATTTGGAGCAAACCGCTTTCTGAAGATGAGGCGTGGTTCATTCGCCCGAAGCGTTGTTTGGAGGCTCTTTTGATTCGACTTTGGAACTTGGAATTTAGAGATGGAGATGGTGCTTAAAAAGCATCTGATAAGCATAAAAAAGCATTCGGCTGCGTGCTCAAGAAATGTGTGAACCTGCGCTTAAAGATAAGCTGCGCTGGATGGACTAAAATTCGTCAAGTGAATCTAATTCGAGCGCGAAGTGGGCACGGCTGACGACTTGAGTTAAATTGGCTCGCTTGCCAAAGCTTCGATGCCTTCTTGCGCATGGTCGTGTCAGATGCGGAAAAAAATCTCGAGCTTTGGTATATTGTCCACATTGTCATCGAAGCCCATCGACTTTGATATCGACATGAGGAGAGAAGGATAGAATATGAAGTTTGAAACCAAACACATTCAAAATCGGCTCAACGCCTTGCGTGAATTGCTGGATGAAAAGCAGTTAGATGCAGTCTTGTTGACGAGCCGTGAAAACAACCGTTACTTTGCTCACTTCAGCGGCACAACCTCGATTTGCCTTGTGACCCCAAAAGTTTCTCGCATTTATGTGGACAGCCGATATCTTGAACAGGCCAAAACTCAATGTGCTCCGGTCGAAGCCATTTTGGTGAAAAACCCACTCACAGAAATGGCTGAAGATGTTAAAAAACTCGGTGTTAAAAAAATGGGATTAGAGGATCAGGACTTGAGTTGGGCGACTTTTCAAAAGATCCAAAGTCTCTTGCCAGAGGTCGTGTTTGCAGGCCACTATGAGGATATCTCACGCCTTCGCTGGGTCAAAGATGCTTATGAACTCGAGCAGCTGACTTTGGCGGCGAAATTGGCAGATGATGCTTTCAGTGATTTGCTTAAAGTGATTAAGCCGGGAATGAAGGAGACCGAAGTGGCCGCTTATTTGGAGCATCACATGCGTCAAAACGGCGCCTCGGGACCGAGCTTCGATGCGATTGTAGCGAGTGGCTATCGTTCTGCAATGCCTCACGGTGTGGCCAGTGAAAAGGTGATCGAAGAAGGTGACCCTGTGACGATTGACTTTGGCTGTATCTATAACGGGTATTGCTCGGATACCACGAGAACAATTTTCGTGGGGACGCCGCGCGAAGAAGAAATGGTTCAGATCTATCACGTCGTTTTAGACGCACAGTTGGCTGGTGTGGAGCAGATTCACGCGGGGATGAAAGGCTGTGAGGGCGACAAAATTGCGCGAGATATCATTGAGGTGGCTGGCTACGGAGAGCGCTTCGGGCATTCTTTGGGACACAGCACGGGTTTACTGATCCATGAAGCGCCCAATTTGGCTCCGAGCTCGCAGATGGTTTTGCCTGAAGGCGCGATGATCACAGTGGAACCGGGTATTTATGTGCCGGGCCTCGGTGGGGTTCGCATTGAGGATTCTTGTGTGGTGCGAAAAGATCACCTGGATCCTTTGAACCGTACGCCGAAGGAAATGATTGTGGTGGGCGCCTAAGCATAAAGGTTGCGCACAAGATTTTCGCGTAGAATCTCAAGCTAAAATCTGAATATTCCATTAATCTATTGAAAAACCTCGCTGAATGACGGTCTGAATGACGGCTCTGGACTCAGTGAGGTTTTTTATTGACGAAAGGCTCTGTGTTGTTCTTGCAAGAAACTGATATAATTTTATAGTTCGAGCACAGGGAGACTAACCCGTGTATTACAATGTTGATTTTTCTGATGAAAATGTAGGAGGAAGAAGATGATTTCCGCAGGTGATTTCCGTAATGGCGTGACCTTTGAAATGGATGGGGATGTGTATACGATTGTTGAATTCCAACACGTGAAGCCCGGCAAAGGCTCCGCTTTTGTTCGCACGAAGTATAAGAATGTGCGTACAGGCGCGGTGGTTGAGCGAAGCTTCAACCCGACCGAGAAGTTTGAAGAGGCACGTCTTGAACGTCGTGACATGAGCTATCTGTATGCGGACGGTGATCTGTACTATTTCATGGATTTGGAAACGTATGATCAAACACCTTTCTCCAAAGAGGTCATCGGCGAGAAAATTCGCTTCTTGAAAGAAAATGACACCTGCAAAGTTGTTTCTTACAAGGGCAAAGTTTTCGAGGTTGAACCCCCGATGTTTGTCACGCTTGAAGTGACGGATACCGAACCTGGCGTGCGCGGTGATACGGCGACCAACGCCCAGAAGAACGCGACGCTTGAGACGGGCGCGACAGTCAAGGTGCCGCTTTTCATCAATAACGGCGACGTGATCCGTGTGGATACACGCACCGGCGAATACGTTGACCGCGCCTAATTTTTGATGGGGGCGCTTGCCTTGAGCCCTTGGTTTTATAATTGGCTCTAAAATCAACCCAAAGAGCGCAGCAAGGCTGCGCTCTTTTCCTTATAATGAAGCGGATGACTTAAAGCGAATACTCAATATGAGTCACGATTTAATCGGCGTTAGACTCAATAGAGGCGGAGTGACCTAGATGCAACTGAGTTCGTTCGCTGAAAATGAAGAGGTAACACGTGGACACAGGCCGAAGTCAAAACATCGCGGGAGAAAGAAGTATCAGTAAGGCTTTTATCGCGCGTTATGCCGCGGAAGCTGCACTGCGTAGTGAAGGCGTGGCTGGGCTAGAATATACCAGTGTCGCGGCGCTCAAGGAGCGCTTGGGTGTGAGCCACGACGGCCGAGGTGTTGAAGTTCATTTTTCAAACAGCGGAGAGAATTTAGTCTGTATATCGGTTTTCCCGCTCGTGTATTATGGTTTTGCGATTCCGGAGGTCGCTTTTTCGATTCAAGAGAACGTCAAAAGTGACCTCGAGAAATACACAGATCTACTTGTTGAATCTGTCGATGTGCACGTGCGAGATATCATTGAGATTGGAGAGGAGAGTCATGTCTAAGGAACAAAATGTATTTATCGCGATTTTTGCGATTCTCATCGCCGCCTGCTCTTTGTTTGCCATCTCGATTTTGATCGACCCTTTGATCTTAGATCGGATTATGAGTTCTTTGGTTGGGGTGCGCAATAATGGCTTGAGACTGACCTTTTATACGCTGGTATTTGTTTGCCTTTTTCTCTTTTCGTCGTTCGTTATTTGGCGTTCGATTTTACGTTCGAGTCAAAGGTCGGCCCGCCTCAAACAAGCGGATGCTGGCCGTATTGAAGTGAGCATGAATGCATTGGAGAGCATTGCGCTCAACGCGGCAAAGACGGCACAAGCGGGCATTAAATCTGCAAAGGCTTCAGCTAAAGTGAAGGATCGGCGCGTCTCTCTTTATATGGACTGCGATCTTTACGCAGACGTTGAAATTCCTACACAGATGGAAAAAATTCAAGAACGGATCAAAAAAGAAATTGAACGTTACACAGGGCTCAGCGTCACAGCCGTTCAAGTTCGGGTGCATCATGTCGACCGAATCGGGGTCCAGGTGGATCGATGAAGACGTCGTGGTGGCAAGACCTTTTTGCAGGCAACAGGGTCGGGGTGTTCACCGGCTTGTCCTTTTTTGTTTTCGGCCTATTTTGGTTGATCTTTGGTTTTTGGCGCAGCCTTTTTCTCGTCTTGCTGACGGTCGTGGGATATTGGTTTGGAACCTTTGTCCTCAGTGATCCGGAACGGCGTGCCAAGTTGATTGATTTTTTCTTGCCGCCCGGTCGTTTCCATTGAAAGCCTTTAAGTGACACGAGAACGGACACAAGACATCTGGATCAAGTTAGAGCGAAGAATCTGAAAGTAGGGAATCATGAATATCAATGTGCAGCGGGTTTTAGCGACCCATATTTTGTATCAACTTGAGTTGCGCGCCTGGTCTTTTGGGGCGATCGAGGAATATTTGGATCGTTTTTTGCAAAGCTGTTCGCAGGGTGAGTATGCTTTTTTTGAAGATCAGCGGCGTTATGATGCAGCGCATGATTATATGCGTCACTTGGTTCAAGCTTACGCGGATCACGCTGAAGAAATTGATGATCTCTTGATTACCCATCTGCGCGGCTGGACCTTGGAGCGCCTGCCTGCCTTAGAACGCGCGAGCCTTCGTGTTGCAGTCGCGGAATTGATTTATACAGAAGCGCCAACGGCTGCGGCGATAGCGGAATGTTTGAAGTTTATTGAGCGTTATGCCGATCCTGAGCGCAAGAAGTATATCAACGGTGTTTTAGGGAATATCGCACGAGATTTAGGCCTTCAAGACAAGGGCCGACTCGATCTAAATGCGGCTGATGAGAGCGAAAGGGGTCGGAGCGACGTCGAGCTAAATCATATTGAAGAAAATGATGTCGCGCTCAGTGACGTCGAACCCAATGACGTCGAGCCCAATGACGACGCGCGTAACAAAGCTGAAAAAAGTGACTTGCTCGACGCGCAGGAGCATTAAAGCATGACACAAGAGAAGCTGCTCCCCGAAGAGGCGCGCACGGAGTCCGGGCGCCGGATCCATAGTGTTTCTTATATTTGTGATGTGATCGCCAAGTACTTGAGCCTATCCAAGGGACTCGGCGATTTCTATATGTGCGGAGAAATTTCTTCCTTGAGCCAGAGTGCAACCGGCCGATCGGTCTTTTTTTCGCTCAAAGATGACAACGCTTTACTTTCCTGTGTGATGTGGGGCAGTGAGTGGAAGCGTCTGGATTTCATCCCGGAAAACGGTCAAAAAGTGATTTGTCATTGCAGCACGGAGTTTTATCAAAAGCAAGGACGCTTACAGATCCATGTCTTACGTATGCAGCGCGAGGGACAAGGTTCAGAAGCAGAACGCATCGAAGCCCTCAAGAAAAAACTGCGTGAGGAAGGACTTTTTGATCTCGACAGGAAGCGAAAACTCCCCTTGATTCCTCGGCGCATCGGTGTGATCACTTCACCTTCCGGGGCCGTCATTCGGGATATTATCAAGGTGCTTAAGCGCCGCTATCCCGCTTTTGACTTGCTGCTGATTCCATCTTCGGTTCAAGGTGAAGCTGCTGTGGATCAGCTCATTTTAGGG
>JAEWGS010000015.1 GCA_023388205.1 Bacillota bacterium | reverse complement strand
TTTTACCAGGAGGTAATTATGGCGAAGTGTGATATTTGTGAGAAGAGTGTCTCGTTCGGCCGTAAAATCAGCATCACGCGTTCGCAGGTGTCACGCCGTGCGCTGAGCAAACAGCGCCCCAACATCCGTCGGGTCAAGGCCATTGTGAACGGAACGCCGAAGACGCTGCATGTTTGCGCCCGCTGCCTTCGTGAAGGCAAAGTGACGCGTGCTTAATCACGTCGAACACACGAACAAATGAGCGGTTTCCTTTGGGACCGCTTTTTTTGTGCTATTTTTATTCCTTACTTTCGTATGATCATTTCTTAAGATTGACTTTTGGCCCAGTTTATTTTTCTCACCTAGGCTAAAAGTGGAGGTGCTATGTTAGATCTGATTTATATCGTCAAAGCGGTCTTGCTGGGAGCCATTGAAGGTTTGACGGAGTTTTTGCCAATTTCCTCGACAGGGCATCTGATTCTTGCGGCTAAGGCCCTGAATTTCCCCGAAGACGCTTTTTACCAAATGTATTTAGTCGTCGTTCAGCTCGCGGCGATTTTCGCGGTTGTGATTTATTTTTGGCCGCGTCTTTGGTCGCGTTTGCGTTCTTTTTTTAGATTTGAAAAAGCGGGGCTCCGCTTCATGGGGCTATGGATTTTGGGCTGTATTCCGGCGGGACTGATGGGCCTTTTTTTCGATGACTGGATCGAAACCCATTTGATGTCTGTCAAAACGGTCGCATGGGCTTTGATCGTTGGCGCGATTTTGTTGCTTGCACTTGAAAAGTGGCTGACTCCACGCGCAAGGACCGCGCAGATGAAAGAGATGACGGTTTGGCAGTCTTTGGGCGTCGGCCTTTTTCAGTGCCTCTCGCTTTGGCCCGGCTTTTCGCGTTCAGCCTCGACCATCATGGGGGGCTGGGTCTTTGGATTAAAGACTCAAGCGGCCGCGGATTTTTCTTTTTTTCTTGCCATGCCGATCATGGGTGCAGCTTCGACTTACTCGCTGCTCAAGTATGTCAAACAAGCTAAGGAGGCGACTTTGGCGGTGCAGTTAGGACCGAACCAAGCGCTCGCCTTGCTCTTTGGATGCCTGGTCTCTTTGGCCGTGGCTTTGGCGGTGGTTCAAGCTTTCATGCACTTTATAAAAAAACACAAACTGCGCGGTTTTGCGCTTTATCGCTTGATTCTCGGTGTCGGACTGCTTATCGCTTCATACAGTGTGTGGCGTTGACCCAAGAAAAGAAGCGAAGCTGCTTTGACGTTTTAAGCCTCGGGAAAACCGGGGCTTGTTTTTTGGCTGCCGTCGAGATAAAACCAGATCGCCTCAAGCTCGAGACCTTCATTTTGGAAAGTTTGAAGCAATTTTTGGCCTTCTTCTTGACTCAGCTCAAATAAAGCCGTCGAAAGCACGTCGCAGAGGAGGCTTTGGTCACCCAAAACAGTCACAGCTGCGTAGCGATCACTGGGAAAGCCTGTCTTTGGATCAATGAGATGGTGATAGCGCTTCCCTTGGTCAAAGAAAAAACGTTCATAGGGTCCTGACGTGACCGCTGAACGTGAGATCAACGTAAAAACGCGGTCGACCGTTGACAAGTCGCTCTTTCCTGTTTCAATGAGACGTTTTAATTCGGGATCAATCCGGCTCAGCTGCTTCGCTTCTTCGCTTCCTGGCTCGCTTGTTTGAGCCAGCCTCAAATAAGGATTATTGATGCCTACTTTGAAAGGACGATTAGGTGCGCGCCCGCCCCAAGTGTCGATGTTGCCACCGAGATTGAGCAGAATATGTTCTGCACCTTCTCCTTTGAGATAGTTGAGCACGCGGTCGGCCGCAAAACCTTTGGCGCTCGCTCCGAGGTCGAGCTCAGCTTTGGGATCGATTTTTCGAATGCGATGCTGGCTGGGATCCAGTTCAAAGTTTTCAATCCGACAGTGTTTGAGCGCTTCTTGAATGTCTTCTTTGCGAGGCACCTTGGCTTGTTTGACGTTGGAAAAGGCTTCTTGCCAGAACTTGGTGACCGCCCCCAAAGCGGGTTGAAAAGCTCCATTGGTCTTTTTGGCTAAAGTGAAAGCTTCCGTGATCGCGTCGAAAAGGGTCTCTGAAATCTCGACCCACTCGCCCTGACTTTGATTGATGGTATAAAGATTATTGCGCCCTTCATAGGGGTGAAAGCGATCAAAATCTTGATGCATGGACTTGAGTTCAAGATGAGCGCCTTCTAAAAGACGAAGCGCTTCTGCATCTTCTAGGCCGTACAACTTGAGATCGATTACGGTATCGAATAAGTCGGTGTAGGTTTGGCTTTTGACGAGCTCTTGACTTTGGCTTGGCCTATGGCAGGCCGAAGTGAGCGGTAAAAGTAAGAGCAAGAGCCAAGCGAGGATTTTGGATGATCCGCCGTTGCTTGAGTTTGAGTCTGGGCCAGCATGATTTTTCTTTGAAGGAGTTGCTTGAGACAAGTCGTCTACTTCGGGGTCCTTTGTGTGGGCGCCCTGCGACAGCTCTTTGCTCTGAGCCGCAGCGGCGATGGGCTTTGACGCCAAAGTTTCTAGGGACTCTTGGGTCGCTTGAAAAGCTTTGAGCGAACGCATGCATTGATTTAAGAGCAGGGCACATAATAGCCCGCTGACGATCCCAAAAAGAAGAACGGGCAAGATAAAAAATTGAAGGCTGAAGGCAGGGAGGACGACTCGAGCGAGGAGAAGCTGCGCGAAGTTATGCGCCAACGCGCCAGTGGCACTCAAAGTAAAGAGTGAAAGCTTAGTCGGAAAAGCCTTTTTGAGCAAAGTCATGGCCAAGATGGACACGAGGCCACCGCAGACAGAAAAGAGTGCGGTCATCGGGCCTGTGAGGGTCAAAATGAAAAGCGACTTGCCTAAACCAATGCCGAGGGCGATCGTTAAGCCTAAATTCAAAATGGCGTACATGATGGCAATGTTGGACAAGCCCCATCGAAAGGGGAGAGCGCTGATTGGAGAGGGAAAGAGCGTTTCGATCCAGCTCAAGACCGCTGCGAGTCCGAGTAAAACGCCAGCCGTGACGGCGATGTGGAGCTTGTGTTTGGGATGCTGCTGTTTGGTCATAAATATCTTTCTTATTGTATCAGTGCACTGAGGTCAATCCATTGGGTGTTGATCAAAGTGTATCGGGCGGTGTATCAGGTGGTGTATCAGGTGGCTTCAGGGATGAGTACAAAGGCTTCGCGTTTGTCACTAGGGCGTCTCGTTTTGATGCCTAGTCCACTTGGGCATCTAAGGGCGAGTCGCTATTTGGGTCTAGGGGGAAAAGCGCCTTGCTTGATTGGGGAGGCGGCAGGAGTTTGAGGACGATGCCTTTGGGTAAACAAGCGACGATGGCACCTGGTTGATCTTGCCAGGAGGCTTGTACACAGATCTGATTGGGACAATCATTTTCAGAAAAACGAATGCGTCCTTTGGGGTCAGTTTCAAAAATGACGTTGGGAAGTTCTGCGTAGCTCCATCGTTTGGCGCTCTCTTGAAGTTCAAAGCGATCGATCAGCTGAGTTCCCTGCCAAATTTCCGCGACGGTTTTTGAAGTACTTCCCCTCCATGCGCCCCAGGCGTTCCATCGTCCCCAGGATTGTTGGAGAAAGTAAGCCGTCAAAAGCAAAAAGAAGAAAAGGAGCCAGAGAAGATCTTTTTTTCGAAATAGACGCAGGTCGCTTTTTTTCAACACGTGACGCATAGAAAAGCGGCTCATATCTCCATCCTCCTTGCATTTTCTAGAATGTACACCAAAGTGAAATGGCGTGGGGCTTAATCTTTTTGGCTGCATTTGCGAATCGTCAATTGCAACGGCTCAATGCGCTTGGTTCAAGGCCCTTGAAGCTTCGTTCGGTCTAAAAGACGACATTTTTCGATCTGCAGGACGACATCTTTCGATCCGAGGGACGACTTTATTATAATGGGTGTTCGGCTTGAAATAAGGCAGCCCCACATGCGTTTAGCGTACTTTTGAATGAAGCATTAGGATCTCTCTATGCTGTTTTGGGGTGGAGGAGGCGATATCGATATGGAAAAGAAAGACGAACAGAGCGCAGCATCGAAGAAAATTGCGATCCTTTTTATGCTGATGTCCGCATTGGGCTTTTCGCTGATGAATCTCTTCGTGCGCTTGTCTGGAGAAATGCCCACGACAAGTAAAAGCTTTGGGCGAAACTTAGTCGCCTTTCTTGTGGCTTTCATTTTTCTGCTTGTTTCAGTTGTCAAAGAGCGGCGTCGAAATGAAAGTAAACAACTTGACCTGATTGTGCACAGCCTTAAAACGCCTAAGACCTTGGGTCTGCTCCTGATGCGTTCCGGCTTGGGGCTCGTTGGCATTTTATGTAACTTTTACGCGCTCGATCATATTCAGGTGGCGGAGGCTTCGGTGCTCAATAAGACAGCCCCCTTTTTTGTCCTCATTTTTTCCCTGATTTTTCTCAAAGAAAAGCTGAGCATTAAGCAAATCGTGTCCATTTTGGTCGCTTTCTTGGGCGTCGTTTTGATCACGAATCCCTTGGGTGTCGGAGTTGGCAAGGGCACATACTTTGCTTACTGCATTGCGCTTTTGGGGGGCGTGGCTGCGGGTGCGGCCTATACTTTTGTGCGTCTTTTAGGACAAGTCAAAGTGCCAGGCAGTTTGATCATTTGCTTTTTCTCTGCCTTTTCAACCTTGGCGACCTTGCCTAGCTTTTTGAAGAATCAAAGCGAGATGACGTCTGCGCAGCTTTTGTACTTGCTTTTGGCGGGGCTTTTTGCTGCGATGGGGCAGTACGGGATCACCTATGCCTACCGTTTTGCGCCCGCTAGAGACGTTTCAATTTATGACTATTTCACAGTCGTCTTTTCTGCCTTGTGGAGCTTCATTGTTTTGGCTGAGGTGCCGCAATGGCTTGCCTTGTTGGGCGCTTTGCTCATCTTTGTCGCAGCTTTGATCAACTTCATGGCGAATCGAGCAAGGTTGCATTAAACGTAAACATAATGAAAAGGATGAACCAAGGGTGACATATGAGCGGATTTGAAGCGTTTAGCCTTGGTAAGCTTTGAAAAGTCCAAAGGCACAGAGAGCTGTCACGGACGAGGAGAATGGTGTATGCCCTTATGGATTCCAATATCAAGCTTCTTAGCTCAAAGTCCTTTCCCGACGATTGATACAGGCACGAGCCTTTCGCTTTTTGGCGTGTGGATTGGGGGGCTACTCAGTTTTTTTAGTCCTTGTGTCTTGCCCATTATTCCACTTTATATGGCCTATCTTTCGGGCGGATCGAATCAATTGGCCCTGGCTGAGTCGAAGCAAATTCGTCGGCGCACTTTGATGAACACGTTGTGCTTCGTGATCGGTATTTGCTTCACCTATGTTTTGCTGGCCCTGGGGACATCTTTTATTTCAACCTTTATCGCGCAAAATAAAATTCTCTTCCAACG
>JAEWGS010000122.1 GCA_023388205.1 Bacillota bacterium | reverse complement strand
GTTCCTAAGTCGATACCAATTACTTTTGCCATTTTTGCCTCCTGAGCCATCGCTCATTTCTTCTGATCTTCTTTAATTTTCTTCAATTGTTTCTTCTAATCATCATTCGCTTCATCAACGAATGATCATCAGTTGCTTCATCAACGAAGCCTTGATCTCTAGCTGATTTCATCAAGCTGAAATCAATTGGCCACTTTGACCACCGCATGGCGCAAGATCTTCTCTCCGCGGCGGTAGCCTTTTTGAAAGACCTCAACCACTTCATTTTCACCCGCTTGCTCATCTTCGACATGCATCACGGCCTCGTGCTGATTCGGATCGAAAGCTTGACCCAAAGCCTCAATTTCGACAACGTCAAGGTCTTGCATCGCCTTTTGCGCCTGCTCGAGCACTAGGGCTAAACCTTTTTGTAAATTAAGCGCCTCTTCACTCGAAGATGCCTCAATCGCCTGACTCGCTCGATCCAAGTTATCCAAAATGGGCAACCATTTCGCAACAACGTCCGCAACCGAATGGGTGTAAATCTCTTCTTTTTCACGCGCACTGCGGCGGCGGTAGTTTTCGTATTCTGCCATCAAACGCAGATGATTCTCACTTAATTCCTGATATTGTCTCCACGGTACTTGCTCCTCTTGCGAACAGTCCGCTTCTTGATTCACATCTTCTTGAGCCTCGGTTTCAGACTCAGATTCAGCAGGTGTATCCAAGTCTGTCTCATCTATTCCAACTGCAGATGATGGGTCCTTTTGCACTTTGTTCTGTGATGCTGAGGATTTCGCCGACTTATGACGAGATTCATCTTGGGGCGATTTCTTCAATTTCATGGACTCCTCCTCTTCATTCATGACATGTAGAGCATTTTAGAACAGATTTTTTGAAAGTCAAGAAAGGTTAAAGACAAATTCGTTCGGTTCACAAAATGTTTATATTCAGGGGGGGGTTCCGTTCCGCACAGAACTTTGATTCTTTTCATATGAAAGCACCCCGCCCCTGAAAAAAGTCTTAACTTAACGCCGCTTTCCTTGAGCTCGCGCCCATTCAATCGCACACACATTCAATCGCAGGTTTTAATAAAGCGCACGCGCGATTGCGTCGACAAAATCGAAGCCTGCTTCTGTGATCTGATAACGGCGATCCCGAAGGTCTTTGCTTCGATCGAGCCCATCTTGCGGCTCATTTAGCGACGCATTCAGCGCTCCATTTCGCAACTCAGTCCTTAGCTCAGTCATTTGATCTAAATCCAAAGCCAAAAGCCAATTTTGCTCACAAAAACGTTCCAGGATTTGCCTTTCATGCACTGTCAAAGCGCGCCCGAAACGCCGTTCAAAATCCAAGCCGCCAAAAGGAAAAATGCAACGCGGTGCAAAGCACAGATAATCTCTGATTTGTTCCTTTTCATCCTCTTCATCGATCTTGTCCCAAGCCTGAGACAAGGTCGCCAAAAGCCCGGCCGCGTCTTCTTCAGCCCAAGATTGTAGGGCGAGATTTTTCTCTCGCTCCGAACACTTCATTCTCAAACAAGCACACTTGGATAAATCTCGCATCACGCGCTCATACTTTGCCTGATCTGAGCTCACTTGGAAGCGCTTACCCAAGCAAAAACCCGAAGCGCCCAAGCCTGCCGCCGCGTACACTTCCCCCAACCAATAGACACAGTTATGCCTCGAGATGCGTTCCTTTCTTCCGAAATTGGACACCTCATAATGACGATAGCCTTCTTGCGCCAAAAGCTGAACGGTCTGATGCATCAGCTCCCGTTCCTCGTCCTCGTTCGGCAAACTCACCTTCTTCGCTTTGACCTGGCGCCAAAGTGCGGTGCCTTCTTCCAAAATCAGAGAATAAGCAGAAATATGGTCCACACCCAAGTTTGAGAGCCAAAGGCCCGTTTCTTTGATGTCTTCAAAGCGCTGTCCCGGTATCGCGAGCATCAAGTCCGCCGATAGGTCGTGAATCCCTGCCGCTTTGGCGCGCCGCACACAGTCAATGACATCCCCTTCTCGATGCAAACGCCCAAGCGGGCGCAGCAGGACTTCCTGTTTTGCTTGTACACCAAAAGACAGCCGATTGATGCCCGCCCGACTCAGGCTTTCGAAATCTAAAAAAGCTTGAGTTTCCGGATTGAGCTCCAGTGTGCATTCTGCGTCGGCCTCAAAACCAAAGTTCAGGGACAGACAGTGCATCAGCCGCAAGAGACGCTGCGTGCCAAGCAAAGAGGGCGTCCCTCCTCCGATATAACAAGTTGCCAAGGGCGCCCAAGATCCCGTAGCTTTGAGCAAAACAGCGAGCGCGATCAGTTCAATCTCTAAGGCCTCGAGATAGCGATCAAAGACTTCACTTTCTGTTTTCCATCGTCCCGTGGGGATCACGCAAAAATCACAGTAGCTGCAGCGTCTTTGACAAAAAGGCACGTGAATGTAAAGCGAGCGCACGGGACGATCCGCCTTATAAAGTCGCGGGATAAAGGGATAAGATGAAGGAAAAGACATCAGGTCTTCGCCTCCTTAGACAGGTCACGAAGAGCCTCTTTGAGCGCTCTGACGGTCGCACGGCGAAAGGCTTGCCAAGATGGAGACACATTTCTTTCCGGATCTAATTCCGGCGAAATTCGAGCCGCCCATTGCGTTTTATAACGCCCTGAGGTGGGGTAGTCTTCCTCAATAATCCGCTCAGCCTTATCTCCTTCAAGGATGTGACAAAGACGCTCCCAGGTGTGTCCTACGGAATCTTGTTCGTAAGCTTCATAAAGCATCCGATCATAGTGAGGATAAGCTGCTTGTATCGCTAGCTCATCGCCCAAAATCCAGGCTTCGAGCTCCTCGATCGCAATACCAATGACGGTGCGCAAATTGGGCGCATTTTCCTGAATCAGCTGTTCGACACGAGCACGCATCTGATCTGGATCATGTTCATCGGAATCAAAACAAAGCAAAAGCAAACAGGGCGTGTGCTTTTGGAAACGCTCATACGCCCGAAGTTTTGCCGGCAACTGATTCAAGAGGCCACCTGCCATCGGTGAAGGCTTCTTTTCTGGATGTTCGGGGAAATGGCCCAAGCCTTGGTGAGGTCTCACATAAGCTTCGATGTGAACCGCTTGGTGGGGAGCGATTTTTCGTGCCAAGCGCTCAATTTCTTTTCTCAAAAGCGCTTCGACGATCATGGCGCCCGAGCGATCTTCTACCAAAATTTCTAAGCGCAAGGGCCTCATTAAAAATACCCACCATACCAAATCTGCGAAAGCTTCAAGCCTTCTTGTATCAACTCTCGAACAAGCGCATTCGACTCAAGACAATACGCTCTGCGGCCTTTGATTTGCCCTTTTTGCTCTGCCTCGAGTTCAGCCTCGCTTTGTACCGCCTCGCTTTGTTCCGCCTCGCTTTCCGTTTCTGACCCAAAAGGCGACTCTTTCACGGAAAAATGCCAGGCGTCTTCTTGCCCAATTTCACCTAAATGAGCTTCCGGATCCTCAAAAAACCAAATTTCACGCAGCGAAAAATGATCTAAGAAATTCGGATAGTGCGAGGTCAGAATAATCTGCTCAACGCGCTGTTCTTCGACTAAGTCATGGAAAACCATGGAAAGCAGCTCAACATTTTCCATATATAAATTTTGCTCCGGATGCTCAAAGCAATAGACCCGATGCTTTCCTTCGCTCAAAAGTTTCGCCAAAATCAAAGCACAACGCCGCTCCGAGCGAGACAAAGAACTCAGCGCTTCTTTGATTGAGTGCTGTCTTTTTGCCTCACAAAGGCGCTTCATTTTGTCGAGCAAATGTTCATGACGCAGGCCGGATAATCGCTCGTGATAACGCCCGCTTTCACGAAGCAAAGTTTTCAGCATCTCATCGGAAATCTCAAGCCATTCTTGCTCGTCATCATGGATCAAATCAACTTCTATTGCGCTGAGCTCTTGCATGGAGCGAAGCAAAAAGTTCAATCTCGCTTCGCCTATGACCGTTTCGAGCACTTTGCGTCCTGACTCCGTTTTACTGCCGCCTTGAGCTAAATACGCAAGATAAGCCATCATGCCGCCTCTTGTTTTTTCAGCGACCTCAAGTTCAACCGTATTTTCTTCTCCATTCACATGCTGAGTTAAAGACAATCGTCCCGCCTCATAACGCAGTGCGATGCGCTCCTCAGATTCTACCGCTGCGGCATTTTGCAATCGCGCCGCGCTTCTTTTTTTCCCGAGGCACAATTCATGGAAGGCGGGATCAATCGACCTGATCTCGAGCTGTTCAAGGCTCAATTCGGGAGCGCAGCGGCCGATCAACACATAAGGGCGCTTACGGTCCACCTGAGCCCAAATATAGCGCGTCGATTGAAGCGACTGACGTGATAACTGCGCTTGACCTGAGGGATGCGCTTGATCAGCGGACTGCGCTTGAGTTGGCGAAACTTTAGCCTGCCTGGTTTGAGGCCGCAAACAAGCGGACAAAGATTTGAGCGCGTTCAAAAAGGTGCTCTTCCCACTTCCATTAGGTCCGATGATCACCGCTATCGGCAAAATAGGCCAGAGGCCCTCGCGCCCCCGACCAGTCTGCTGGGGCAGCTGGTTCAGGTAAGCTTCGAGAGCCTCTACGGATAAACCTAATTCAGTTTGTATCCCTGATTCGGATTGACTGTAATCAAATGCGATGAGCATGTTCGTCCTCGTTTGACTTCGTCTCAGGATCCTTGGCTTCATTCGGTACCTTGCTATCGAGCGTCATGCGCGCGGCACTCAAGATACTCGTCAAGTTCTGTAATTCACTCGGTACAATCAACTTAGTGGCACGACCATCGGCCATTTTTTCCAAAGCCTCCATGCCGCGCAAAGACAAAAGCGCATCATCAGCCTGGACGGTCTTTAACATACGCAAACCTTCTGCCTTCGCTTTGGAGATCTCCAAAATGGCCTGCGCATGACCTTCCGCTTCGCGAATCTCAGCTTCACGCTTCGCTTCCGCACGCAAAATCGCAGAAGCCTTTTCACCTTCCGCCACACGAATGGCAGATTCTTTTTTACCTTCAGCAATTGAAATCATCTCACGTTTTTCACGTTCAGCCTTCATTTGCTTTTCCATTGAATTTTGAATCTCACGCGGTGGCAAAATATTTTTCAGCTCAACACGATTCACCTTGATGCCCCATGGATCCGTCGCCTCATCCAAAATGACGCGCATCTTCGAGTTAATCAAGTCACGGCTCGTCAAAGTCTCATCAAGCACCAAGTCACCGATGATATTGCGTAAGGTCGTCGCAGACAGATTCTCAATAGCGAGGATGGGGTTTTCAATTCCATAACGATACATCACTGGGTCTGTAATTTGATAAAAGAGCACGGTGTCGATTTGCATCGTCACGTTATCCTTAGTGATTACGGCCTGAGGAGGGAAGTCTGCAACTTGCTCTTTAAGCGAAATGCGCGCCGCGACGCGATCAATGAAAGGCAATTTGATATGAATCCCTGTTTGCCAGGTTGAATGGTAGGCACCCAGGCGTTCCAAAATCATAACCGTCGCCTGCGGGACCACGCGAACGCAACGCAAAATCAAGATCAAGATAAACAAAGCCAGTACGGCAATGACGAGGTACATCTTATCTGTGCCCGCATCGGTATCTTGCAATACCTCACTCATCCGCTCTAAGGATCTAAACATCATGTAATCCATCAACATATTCCCTCCTAAATATTTACTTCGTGTAGCACTTCAATATTGAAACCTACATATAGAGTTTCAATATAAAAGCCTAAACTTTATAAGAGCCTAAACCTTTCTGTTTGAAACGTTCATCCACGCTAGCCTTTGAGCCGAGAGGATCAGCTTTCTAAGACTTTAACATAAGCTTTGACACCCTGGACAGATTCAATGCGAACGCGCGTCCCTTCTTGAATTCGAGCCGTCCCCAAAGCCTGAGCAGACCACACTTCTCCTTGAACGCGGATCTGTCCTGTTCCCGCTAAATTATCAATCGTCACCGTCACCACACCCGTTTGACCGATCACACGCCGATAGTTCATAAAGATGCTTTTCCCTCTGGCGACAAAGATATATCTGCGAAAGATATAACACAGGAAAATGGAAACGAGGGAAACTAAAATCATCACCCCAGTTTGAGCTAAGATGGAAGCATTGAAAAAGCTGTAGATCATCGCGGCAATCGCCCCGATCGCAAACCAAACACTCACCAAAGCGATGGTGAGCAATTCTGCAACGGTGAATATGATCGCCAAGCCCAACCAAAACACCCAAGGAAGGATCATCATTCTTGTACCACCTTTCTGCTTCTATTCTAGTCTAGAGTCGCATTGACTTCTTAAGGAAGCTTAAATATTTTCCTCTTTTCTGACGCTGAATTCTGCCCTCAAAAAAAAAGGAGATGATCCCAAGATCACCTCCTTCTCGTCTTTTTTGATTCAGTCTCAAAAGTTCTTCAGAAATAAGAAGATTAAAAAGGCTTGAACGCAAAGTCGATATCCACATTCGTGTTAATCCCTGAGACTCGACCCTTTTCTGAAGCCTGCCAGAGCGCATGGCGCTCTCCGGGTTGATCGTTCCAGTGAGCCAACCAAATTTCATAGCCTGACAACATGCTGCGATCAAGATAGTTGTTCAACCAGTTCAAGTTAGAATACAAGGCTACCTTGTAACCCGCCGCCTCAATACGTTTTGCAAAGGCCAAGAATAAGCGGGTACGATCACGTCTCGTTCTCACCGACTTCACAATGCTATCGTCCTCAAGATCAAACACAACCGGCAAATGCGTGCGATGCCCACGCAAAATCTTGAGCAAGTGTTCCGCTTCTTCGACAGCTTCTTTTTCAGTTTCCGCGTAAGAGTACACATACACACCCGTCTTGAGTCCCGCGGCATTCGCCCGTGTAATGTTCTCTAGGAAACGCTTATCTGTCGTTTCTGCATATGACGCGCGAATGTACGCAAAAGTGACATCGTCATCCTTGACCGAATTCCAGTTAATCGTGGCGTTATGCTCACTGACATCAATCCCCTTTTCGAGGGCATGAATACGGCTACCCCAGCCTCCATTAACATAAGCGTTTCCGATTTTCTGATACGGTTTTGCAATACGCGTCGGCTCCAAGAAATAAAATTCCTTGTCCCCATAATATTTCCAACCTGGACTATGGGCCACCGCAGCATCAATGGGCGATACAAAAACAGTTTCACCATTAACGATAAAGGGCGTCTTGATATACGCGCCATTATATGTGGCATAGAGTTTTTGGTTGACTGTATCCTCAGAATAATCCAAGTTTTTCGGATTCCAAATTCTCTGACGATCAGCCCAATAACCTTGAGCATCCATTGTATAAAGACGACCATTCATACGAATGCGGCGATTGCGAACAGCAGCTGCTTTCTCACCAAAGCCGTAGCTATATCCGCCACGATCGTCAAAGACCCAGCCTTGCTGCGCGTAACCGTAGGCATTAAAAACATGGCGCGAACCATCCGCGAGGACACGGTTACCGTTAGAGAAAGAAGCCCCCGTCTCCGGATCACCGTACGTCCAGCCGTAACCTTGCTCATGGACCCATTTACCTTTGGCGAGATAGCCCCAACGATCAAAGGTGTAGCGAATACCGTCACGGACGGTCCACGCACCTGATGTATAAGCAATCCCCGTCTTCGGCTGACCATAGGCCATACCATAACCCGGCTCATCGACGAAGCGGTTCATCGCGAGGTAACCATAGCGGTCAAAAACATAGCGCACGCCATCTTCTGCAGTAAAAGCACCTAAGCGATAGGCCGCACCCGTTTTGGGATTACCGTAGGCACGTCCATAACCTGGTTCATCGACCCACTGTCCCAAAGCTAAGCTTCCGTCAGCGGCAAAAACGTAGCGAATGCCATCACTCGCATCGAAAGCGCCTTGACGATAGGCCTGGCCATAATCATTTGCGTAATAGCGCTTACCATTGCTCGCATCATACCAACCCGAAAACAAATTCCCATCCTGATCGAAAAGGTAAGAGCGTTTCCCGATAACGTAGACGCCGTCTTTATAAAATTGACCCGTCTCAGGATCTTTGTATTTAATCGAGTCTTCGAAAACGAGCCATCCAGTTGCGCTTTCTTCCACTGCTGCACGACGAGATCTTCTTTTGGGCGTTTCAGAAGACGCCTCCGTGGTCGCCGCTTCTGACGCTTCGTCCGCCTCATCCCCGAGATTTTCATCGGATTCTTCGCTGCCCGTCTCAGCGTCGTCGAGATCCTGTGATTCAGCAGTTTCAGAGCTCGCTGTTTCCACATCGCTCTCATCCGCCTGAATGTGCGGCAAGAACGATAGAGGAATAGCCAAAGCTAAGGTGAGCCCCAAAGCCAAAAGCTCTTTCCCCTTGAATCGATGCATGATACGACACCTCCTTATTTCTACTACAACACATTCCAATATGTTTTAACTTTAATTAACCTAAAACTACCTATCAGATACAGTTATTCGATCATTCGCATCCGTTGCCCCTCGGTCAGCCATACCGACCAACAAAAAAGCCACAAAATTGACTCGTGTTTCTAAACGATCCGGATCCAAAGCATTTTCTAAAATCGAGCGTCGATCAAAGCGTGTCCCCGCAACCTGCCCGGAGGTTTCACTGAAACTCTGGCTGCGATTCTCAACCATCTCCTCAACGGTTTTCGCGTTATAGTCAAAAGCTTCGACGAAAACAATCGGCACATTAAGGGCATCAAAGACGCGATAATCCGATGGATGCAAAGTAAATTCTCGATACACAACCGGTCGCCCGTCTAATGGACTTGGAACCGTCGATGAAAACTCGTTCAAGTAAAGATCTTCACCAACTTCATCAATCAGTCCATAAGCAATCGAAACATCTGTCATCTCGTAGGCCTTACGGCGCATCACATAGCGATCTCCAGTCAGTTGGTTCCAGCCCGCATGCGCATACACTTTTGCACCCGCATAAATGTTGCGAACTTCGATCACACCATCAATTCGGTTCAAGGCAGCTTCGTCAAAGCTCGAAGCCAAGACGCGTGTTCCTGCATAGTCTTGATCTCCACCCGTCACAAAAGCGAAGACTAGATCAAAACCATAAATATGCTTCTTGATTTCTTTCATCGCCGTCAGAAGGCTCGCCACGCCAGAAGCATTGTCTGAAATGCCGTCCATTCCTGTCGCCGCTTCAGCTCCGCCCTCACCGTATTCCGTATTGATTCGTGCTAGAAAAACCAAAGTCCTCGACAAGCGGCTTGAATCTTGCTCAGAATCTCGCCCCTCTTTTTGTGCGACATAAGCCTGCGCAGGACCATTGAGTCGTTGATAAAAGCCTGATCCTGGCACACGCACAATAATGTTTCGAGAGCTGCCACCCGAAGGCAGATTCACCTGTTGTTCTTCTGTATTCCAGCCTTGTTGATGCAATTCATCGAGAATCAAATCCGCCGCCTGACGCTCTGCGTCTGACCCTGAAGGCCTTGCACCTAAATCTGCGATACGGCGAGCTATTTGCGCCCCGTAGTCTCCATAATCTTTTGGGGAGAGTTCCTGGGAAGAGCGACGGCAAGCGACCAATTGCAAGCTAAATAACAGCACAAAAACCAGCAGGCTTATGCGCTTCAAAGAAGTGATCATTTTTCGACTCGATCCGACTAAGGATTCGATTCGCTGCATGTTTCCTTCCACCTTGCAATAATATGGGCGTAGTAATTATACATGACTTTTCCTGCATTACTGTTAACAAACTGTGTTCGTTTGGAGTTCTTTCTGTGTCAAGCCTCTGAAATCCAGGACCTCATTCACGATCAAGAAAGGCGCAGCTGTACAAATTAATTTATTGACAAACAGACATTTAAGT
>JAEWGS010000120.1 GCA_023388205.1 Bacillota bacterium | reverse complement strand
ATTTACTTCGCCGCCTTGGCTGGGGTCTCTCCCGAACTTCATGAATCAGCCATCGTCGATGGTGCGAGCAAATGGCAAAGAATCCGTTATATTGACTTCCCTTCTATTTTGCCAACCGCCACGATTTTGCTCATCATGAGCTGCGGGAGCATCCTCAGCGTCGGCTTTGAAAAAGCCTACCTCCTCCAAAACGACCTCAACCTCTCCGTGTCTGAAATCATTTCCACTTACGTCTATAAGGTCGGTATCCTCAGCAGTGATATGAGTTACTCCACCGCCATTGGCCTCTTTAACTCCGCCGTCAATGCGGTGCTCTTAATTGTCGTCAACAAGATTGCGGACAAATTGTCAGGCAACAGTCTGTGGTAAGGGGGATTTATGGCACGTAAAATTCATCGCATCGGTGCAGACCGCGCTTTTGATACTTTTAATTTCATCTTTCTTACCCTGATTTTTTTGATCGTCGCTTACCCGCTTTGGTTCGTGATTATCGCCTCGGTTTCCTCACCTGCCGCCGTAGGCTCTGGACAAGTGGTCTGGCGTCCGATTGGTTTCTCGCTCGATGGCTATGTCCAAGTCTTTGAAAATAAAAATGTGTTGCGAGGCTTCTTGAACTCGCTCTTTTACACCGCGCTCGGCACGAGCATCAACCTCGCGGTCACCTTGCCCACGGGCTACGCTTTGTCTCGAAAAGACTTCCGCGGCCGCAAAGTCATTACCATTTTCTACTTGATCACCATGTTCGTCAGTGGCGGTATGATCCCCACCTACTTAGTCGTCAAGAACATCGGCTTCTTAGATACCGTTTGGGCGCTCGTCATTCCCGGTGCGATTTCGGTTTACAACATGATCGTCGCACGCACCTTCTTCGCATCTAGTTTGCCCACAGAGCTGCTCGAAGCGGCCAAATTGGACGGCTGTGGCAACACGCGCTTCTTCTTCAAAATTGCCCTGCCCCTCTCCGGTGCAATCATCGCCATCTTGGTGCTCTATTACGGTATCGGGCATTGGAACGCTTACTTCTCCGCCCTCATTTACATCACCACTGAACGCAAATTCCCCTTGCAGCTCGTCTTGCGATCCATCCTCGTCGTCAATGAGGCTCAGCTCGCACAAAAGACCGCCGCGACGCCGGACCAGATTGCTGAACTCGCCCGCGTGAGAGAGCGTATTGAGCTGATGAAATATTCGCTGATCATCATCTCCAGTATCCCGGTTATGCTCCTGTACCCCATGGTGCAAAAGCACTTCGTCAAAGGCGTCATGATCGGCTCTGTCAAAGGCTAATCCATCAGCGGCAGCAAGCTCTCGAAGCCTCGCGCTTCAATCATTGAGGCTCTCTTGAGTCTCAAAGCGAGCGAAGCGATCCACCAAAGGCCGCTTCGCCACCTTAAATCGTTAATCATGCCTACGGGCAAAAAATGGAGGATCTTATGAAACAGATCAAAGGCCGCTTCGTGGCCGCAGCGATCGCCTTGAGCATGGGGCTCGTTCCATTCTTGGGAACAGGCATTCACGCCGAAGGTGAGACCAGCGAAAACCGCGAAAAGGTAAACGACCTGATGTACAAAGAGGGACTCCCCATCGTCGATCCTGGAAGCTACAGCTTCTCTCTCTTTGTGGACTGGGACAACAGTGACGCTTTCATGTTGAAACAGTTTGAAGAAGAGACAGGCATTCACGTCGATCTGCAGGCCGTCCCTTACAATGTCGCCACCGAAAAGCTCAACATCAGCTTGAACAGCGGTGACTACGCGGATTGTATCGGCGGCTGGATCATGAGCGAGACAGCAATTTTGACCCAAGGGGTCGAAGAAGGCGTATTTATTCCTCTCGAAGATCTCTTCAAGTCCTATTGCCCTCGCATTGAAGAAGTGCTAAACCTGCCGACCGTCCGTCAGACAATGACCGCGCCGGATGGCCACATCTATTCTGTACCTTATGTCATTGGCGTACCGGATGTGCCTTTTAATCCTTACATCAATACGCGCTGGCTGAAGAATGTGGGCATGGAGATGCCGACAACCACAGAAGAGCTCCGTGAAGTCCTTCGCGCGTTCAAAGAAAAAGACGCCAACGGCAACGGTGACCCCAACGACGAGATTCCCTTTGCTGCAGATCCCAACAACAAAAATCTCGGTCTGCTTTGCGGCTGGTTCGGTGCGAGCGTTCGCGACAACGGCTTTACGATGGTCGGGGACAAAAGAGTCTTCGCTGCGGATAGCGACGCTTACCGTAAAGGTATCGAATATCTCCACAGCCTCTACGCTGAAGGCTTAATGGATCCTGAGCTGTTCACCAAAGACCTCGCTCAATGGAAGAGCGCCGGCGGCAACGATCGCTACGGTGTGTGCATGATGTACGGATCTGGCGATATTATGCCTTTCGAAGATGGTCAAGAACCTGAGTGGAGAGCTTTGCCGGTCCTCAAGGGCGAAGGCGTCGACAAACCTGTTTATCTCAGAGATGCCTACGATGTGCAGATTTTGAAAAATCAAGTTGTTGTCACCGATAAGGCCAAAAACCCCGAGGCCATCGCGCGTTGGTGGGACTATGTCTATCAGCTCGACAACTCCTTGCAAACGCAAAACGGCCCGCTCGGCGTCACCCTCATCAAAGACGATCAGGGCAATTACAGTACCATCGATCGCAACACTTTGAGCAAAGAGGATCAAGATCGCTACAGCTGGGGTAACCTCTGGCCTCAATCTCTCCCCAAGTACGTCCCTGCAGATCTCAAGATCAAATCCGCCTTGCCCAAGTTTGAAGAAAAAGACCTGGTCGATGAACTCTACGCGCCTTACCTGACAGAAGCTTTCCCCAAGTTCTGGGTGAGTCTCGAAGATGGTCCTCGCATGTCGGATCTTTCGACCGCGATCACCGACTATGTCAAAGGCAAACAGGCCGAATGGATCTCCGGTCAATCCGATATCAACGCCGACTGGGATAGCTACAAAGAGCAACTCGACCGCCTCGGCCTCAAAGAATTGCTCGAAATTCAAGAGCGTGCTTTGGCCGCACAAGCTGAAGCCGTTAAAAAGGCTGAGTAAAAGAGCTGATCGCCCAAACGATCACAGCTGAGCAAAAACAATCAAAGGAGTCATGCCCTGAGGCACGGCTCCTTTTTTATGATCAAAATCAATATCAAAGCATCCGATCTCGATGTCCATCTCAAGGCCGATCTCGACCTGCTTGAATCCACTTCAGCTCAGGTCAATCATCTAGGCAGCAGACGTCCCCCGATGCCAAAGAGCGCTTAATATCGATAATCCTCTGATTAGAACTTCCTCGAAACTTCAAAGTCAAATCCTTCTTCGCTTGAATAAACAGGCCATCGACCAAGACATCACAGAGTACGAGCAAACTTTTTTTATCTTCATCCGCCAAAATCTGCTCAAACGTGTAGCCCGAATAAATCCAGATCGGCTTGTTGCAAACTTGCCTGAGCGTTTGAATCACGTCTTTGAGTTCTAGATTTTGCATCGGTTCTCCGCCCAAAAGCGTCAGCCCTGAGATCACAGGATTTTGCACGAGCTCAATCAGCTCTGTTGTCGTCTCATCCGTCCAAAGATCTCCATAGGTAAAGTCTTGATAGAGCCCATTGAAACAACCCGGACAAGCGTGCGTACAGCCTGTGACAAAGACACTCACGCGCACCCCTGGACCATTCGCCACATCAAAGGGACGAATTTGTGCATACCGCATGAGACCACCTCAAATATGCAAGACGCGATTTTTGATCTCTTTGGTGCGCCCTTCATTCCAGAAATTCTCGCCCAAATAGCCGCAGGTGCGTCGAATCACCGTCAATTTGGAGCGGTTTTTATTCCCACAGTTCGGGCACTCCCACTGATTGTCGTCGTTGACTTTGATTTCACCATCGAAACCGCACTCATGGCAATAGTCGCTTTTGGTATTGAATTCTGCGTAGGTAATGTGGTCATAAATGTATTGGATTAAAGTCTCCAAAGCCGCCACATTGTGCGTCATATTGGGAATTTCAGCGTAAGAAATCATGCCGCCTGTAGAACGTTTTTGAAATTCACTCTCGAAGTCAAATTTGTCAAAGACCGAGATCTTTTCGCGCACATCCACGTGGTAACTATTCGTGTAATAGCCTTTATCCGTAACATCTTCAATCAGGCCAAAACGCGCCGTATCAATGCGGCAAAAGCGATGCGTCAGACTCTCTGCCGGTGTGCCATAAAGCGCGAAACCTAAGCCCGTTTCCTCTTTCCAACGATCCACAGCCGCACGCATCTCATCCATGATCTTCAGCGCAAAGGCCTTACCTTCGGCTGTCGTATGGCTAACGCCTTTAACGAGCTTCGTCGCTTCATAGACGCCGATATACCCCAAAGAAATCGTCGCATAACCCTTTTCGAGATAAGGTCCGATTTTCTCCCCAGGCGCCAAGCGAGCGATGGCTCCGTGCTGCCAATGAATCGGGCTGACATCGCTCGTCACGTTTTTGAGCAAATCATAACGGAAGAGTAGCGCCTTTTTGACCAAATCCAAACGCTTGTGGAAAATCTCCCAAAACTTCTCCTCATCTTTGCCCGACAAAATCCCGATCTGCGGCAGGTTCAAACTGACCACACCCATGTTGAATCGGCCGTCAAAGACATATTCCCCTTGCTCATTTTTCCAAGGTGCTAAGAATGAACGGCAGCCCATCGGCGCAAAAACATTCCCAGCGTAATATTGGCGCATCAGTTTCGCCGAAATGTAATCTGGATACATGCGCTTCGCCGTACAAGCTGCTGCGAGCTGCGTCAAATAGTAGTAAGGCGCCCCTTCACGCACATTGTGTTCATCAAGCACGTAGACCAATTTGGGGAAAGCAGGCGTCACGTAGACATCCGCCTCATTTTTGATCCCTTCCAAACGCTGGCTGAGAATCTCCTCTTGAATCAAAGCCGCTTCTTTCGCAAAAGGTGAATCTGGCTGAAAATAAAGGAACAGCGTAACGAAAGGCGCTTGTCCATTCGTCGTCATCAAAGTATTAATCTGATATTGGATCGTTTGAATCCCATCTTTGACTTCTTTTCGCGTGCGCTTCCAAGCGATGGCCTCAGCTTTTTCCATATCTGGCTCGATCCCGTAGACTTCCCGCTGTTCTTCAACCACCGCAGAGAGATACTTCGCGTAGCTTTTGCGCACATAAGGGGCCAAAATGCGATCGATCCCATTGATACTCTGACCACCGTACTGTCCACTCGCGACCTGCGCAATGATCTGCGTCGTCACGGTACAAGCCACTTGAAAAGACTTCGGTGTATCAATTTTTTTGCCGTTGATCGCCGTCCCATTTTTGAGCATATCCTCGAGGTTAATCAAACAGCAATTGAACATCGGCTGGATGATGTAATCCATATCGTGAAAGTGGATCGCTCCCGAATCATGCGCCATGACAATATCCGTCGGCATCAACATGCGGCGGGCGATATCTTTGCTCACTTCCCCTGCGATCAGGTCGCGCTGCGTCGAGACGACTTTGGCATCCTTATTTGAATTTTCGTCGGCCACGTCGATGTTGGAACAATTCAAAATCCCGAGCACATCCTGATCGATCGTGTTCATTTGGCGCTTATAGGCCTGAACAGAGCGATAGGACTCATAAGCTTTTGCCGTAGCGGGGTTACCGTAGTGTAAGAGCTTGTAGTAAACCTGCTCCTCAATGCCATAAATCGTCATCGGGCCGCTGAGCTGAGCCGCGTAGTCTTCAATCTCTTTGGCGATCGTCTCTGCGAGGCCCGCGCGAAATACACCCGAAGATGAATGCATCGCTTGCAAAATCGCACGGACGATTTTCTTCGCATCAAAGTCCACGACGCGCCCATCGCGCTTAATCACTTTTAAGGGTTTTGTCTCTTGGGGCGGAAATAAGCTCTTCTGATGAAATAAAGCGCCTTCGTTTTTTGCCTTGTGCGCGTAAGCAGAAGCTCCCGAACCACTCTGAAGCTGAGATGCTTCTTCATAGGACTGAAATACTTGATCTCGTTTGATCATACGGGGCCTCCTCTGCCTTCTTCATCAGCGCGTTCAAGCCAAAACTGAATGGGTACTTCACTTTAAGAAAAGCCAGCGCACTCACGCTGACTTTTCTTAAAGTTTGCCTTCGTCGTCTCATTTCGTCAACACAACATATAGTAGTCACTTTCGTTTTTTCTTTTTCTTTTCACTATATAAAGCGCTTATTCTTCAATGTTTTGCTGCCTGGCCGATCCGATTTTTTCGCGGTCAATTCACTGAAATGCAATCATTCTCTCGCTTCCAAACGATTCATCTTTTGAGAAGCAAACCTTGTGTTTTTAGGAAAAGAGTTATTTGAGCGTCAAAAATATTTCATCCGTGTAACATCCCCCGATCACTAATGATCTTGGATCTTGGAAAGACTTCTTAAGGGAAATGAAGTGGAACTTTTTTTGTCTATCCTTTGGCGAAAATTAAAGTTGGAATCCGCATCTCGCTATCTTTCATTTTGCTAGACACTTGCCATCGCTTAACAATGGTGTATAATGTGGACAACTAGTTATTTGGGGCTGGTCAAGATGCGATCTAGGTCCCATGCAGGGCGGGAGCTATTCCCGCCATTTTTTTTTGAGGGAAGACGATGAAGAAACGTCTAAGCATATTTGAACTGCCTCCCATTTCTTGGATACAGAAAACAACAATCCAAGGAATGGGAGGCAGTTCATCTTTAGGGGAAAGCATTTTTTATAATTTACTCTAAGTCAATATACTCAAAGTGACGTCTTGACCAATCTCTTTGAAAACTTACGAGAGCAACATTGTTTGGAGGGTATTCATATACTCGGAAATCCTGCACGATGTTGGCAGCACCAGGTGGGATTTTTATTCTTTCCAAATAATCTCCCTTTGAATTTCCATAAATAATCCGCAAATGGTTTTACATCGTGAATATCAAGAACCATAGTGGCGTCTGGAGAATTTGTCCATCCTTGTAAAAAATATTCTTTTCCACCCTTGTGGCAAGTAACAGATACATCTTTTTCCAATTAAATTTATACCCTATTTTAACTTCAATATAGGATTTTTCAAAAGTCTATTTATCAAATCCGTATAAATCATTTGATCGACAACTTCCAATATGCTTGTAATTTTTTGACCTGCATCTTTAGACGATGCTCCACAATGGTATATCTTTTGATTGTCTGTATTCCAATCAATAACAATGTATCTGTCATGAAATGCCCTGCCTGACTTCTGAAACTTGATATTTACCTGAGGATATTCTCTACAAAAGTCTTGGTATTCAATTGTATGCAGCCCTTTCCCTATATTATCACTGAATATTATGATTTCTACTGATGGATTTATTTCCTTTAGCAACACTAATGTTTTTACTCCAATATAATTATCTATGATATAGATACTCTTTTTTGCTATACCGTAAATATCCCTGTATGCAAGATTGGCTTCAACCGGTTGTCCATTCAGCAGCAAAAATCCACATTTTAGTTGAGGACTGCTGAGGTCAAGAATAAGTTCAGACAGCTCAGATTTATGAACAACATTACTTAAAGCGTCTACCACTTCCGCTACCTGTTCTTCCACATCTCTTAAATCTTTTCTTAAATCCTGCATTTCTACAGCATTACTTGTAATTTGCATAGAAAGCTGTAAAAACTCTCTTTTACCTATCAGTCCTTGATTTTCTAAGATATAATCCTTCATTTGCTTGAAAGTGCGAATAAGTGCTTTACTTTGTTTAACTGCAAGCTCGCCTTTAAGAACTGTCATTAACATATAAATTCCTTGCTCTGTAAAGGCAAAAGGTAAATATCTTCTACCTCCGGAGCCTACTTCAGATTTTGAGGTCGAAATTTTCGACCTCAAAAATTCCCATTCATCTTTTGTGAGTTGAAATCTGAAATCATCATCAAATTTCTCTATATTATTTTTAACTTGCTCATTGAATCGCTTTGTTTCATACCCATAAATATCAGCTAATTCAAAATCAAGCATGACCTTTTGTCCTCTGATTGTATAAATCTTACCAAGTAAAAACTCTTGACTTACAATCATCATTTCGTCTTTATTATCCATGCGTACCATTACCCTCTTTAAATTTCCAAACTATCTCAACCGTTTCCTTGTCATAAACATATATCTTGTCTATGACTTCATCAATCCATTCAAAAACAAGCTCTCCATTTGATACCGCTTCTTTTAACTTATCCACATTCAGCTTATGTTCTGAAACAGCGTTTTCCTTAATCTTCTTTCTATAATGGAGATTTCCTGTTCAATGCTTTGAAGTTGATTACTCAAAATTTGTTTTTGAAATAGATAAGTTTCTTTATCTATTATACCTTGTTTATGCTTTTCATATAACTGCATTTTGCCAACTTTCAGCTTTTCTTTACCAACATCATTTTTATTCTTTCTTTCAATCAAACTTTCACAAATACTATTTTGGACTTTACATTCAATGTTCCTTGTCTGCTCTTTTTGAAGAAAAAAGAAAGCTTGCCAAGTGTAAAAACATGAGTCATTTCATCCGCAAATGCGTTTTGGAAAAGGAAATTTATCAAGTGGATTTAGATCCTTTTCGAGATTTACGAAGCTTACTTTCCAATGCAACAAACAGCATCAATCAGATTGCTAAGCGTGTCAATTCGACAGGCATCATCTATAAAGATGACATAAATGATATAAAAAAAGAGATTGAACATTTCTCAAAAGAGCTGTGGCAAATTCATTCTCTACTTCTGAAACGAACGTCTGAATTGGAAGGTGAATAATCATGGCTATTACGAAAATACATCCCATAAAATCAACCCTTCACCTTGCTATCGAATACATTGTAAATGGAGATAAAACAGACGATCATATTTTAGTCAGTACGCATAAATGCCATCAAGAAACTGCTCACACTCAATTTTTAAGAACACGAAATGATGCTGGAACAAATGGTATCAAATCTATTCATCAACTTGATGAATAGATACAAAAAAAGTGCTGAAGAAAGACAGGCATTGCAAGATAAAATCAAAGCTATTGATAAGGAAATGGATAAGCTTTCTATCACTATGGAGCAAATTCATACTGTCAAAAAATATCAGGCTTACTACTAAAGAATATAAGGCTGATCCAACTGACAAAGCATTTTTTAAGAATATAAATCTCAGATTATTTTATATGAAAATGCTCTTTCAGAGCTTAAAAAATCCTATTCCAAGCTGTCAAATTCAAAGGATATTTTAGCTAAGCTTGATAAATTACAAAGTTTTTTCCTTCTCTACAGTAAGCATGATACATGCTTAATCACTCAAATTCTTATGCCCACTATCTAATCAACATAAAAAGCTACCTTTTGTTAGATATTTATTTTGTCTGCAAAGAAAACTTTAAAAGGACTCACTTTAAGAATGAAGTGAATCACTTTTAAAGTTCAATAATTACTTTTTAAAACTTTTGATATCTGAATAAATGATTATACATAATACGCTAAGGACAAGTTTTATGATTCCTATGATCCATCGGTGATCGTAAAGATCATGAATCGCAAAACCAAACCAAAGGAATGTAACTATAAGCATAAATACTTATTTAAATCTAGGACTAAAATGCAACATGCTCCCCCTTAGAACGCAATCATTGTCAAAGCTTTAGATACAAACTATGCCATCCAATCAGGCATACCTACTTTTCCTAAAGAGCACTCTATTTCAAACACCCTTTCACTATGAATTTAGAATTTTATCGCTCTTTGCCCTATTACATTTCCAACACAAAATCTGTAGATTATCTTCCACCGTATATCCCCCTTTTGCTACTGGAATGATATGGTCTACCTCAAGCAGAAGATTCGGTTCATGATAAGTAGAATTACGACAGCTACGACAAGTAAAGTCATCACTTCAATCTTTCCATGCATTTAAGTCTTCACATGGACAATATATCATTCGTCATGGTGCTTCGAGAACAGATCAAGCGCATACATTCTTTTAATTTTGGAATATTTTCTCCCATCCCAGGCCTCACAATGAGTAAACTAAAGATGCGTACAAAGCGAGCTTAGATCTTGTTTGCTATTGCCCCCGACCTTGACACAAACTCGGTCATCTAAATATCGAACCAGATCTTCGTCAAACTTCGTCAAAGAACATTTCAAAAGAAAGGAGGCCCACATGCATACACTCCATCAATCCGGTGAAGATTATTTGGAAAACATCCTCATTCTTCGCGAGCGCGACGGTTCTGTTCGCTCAGTCGACTTGGCTCGTGAGATGGGTTTTTCGAAACCCTCCATCAGCCGCGCTGTCCACTTGCTCGAAGATCTTGGCTTTTTAATCATTGAAGACGATGGCAATATTCAATTGACCGAAAGCGGTGAAAGCAAAGCCCGCTCGATCTTGGAGAAGCATACTTTCTTGCAGCAATATTTTATGGGCCTGGGCGTCCAGGAAGATATTGCGACCGAAGATGCGTGTCGTATTGAACATGTGATTTCTGACGAGACAATCGCCGCACTCAAACGCCATTTGACTTGCCTACACGATTGTCCGCGCCGCGATGATCTCATCTTTCAATACAACCGCCAACGGATCAGTGAACAAAAACCTGAACTTTTAGATTGATCTGACAATTGTTCTTTTGTGAGATCGACACGATCAAAAAGCCTTTCGCCGCAACTGATATGTACCCCCTTTTTCTGTTTTGTCCAGTAAAGGGATACATATCAAACTAAAGCGAAAGGCTTTTTTGTAATCAAAATAAAGATTGGCGCTTCGTTATAAAGCAATACCCTGAATTCGCCCATCGTCGCCAGGGTCATAGCGAAAACGAGAAAAATCAGCTTAGCCCACAACGAGGTTGACCAAGCGACCAGGGACGACAATTTCTTTTCGAATCGTTTTCCCCTGAATCGCCGCAGCGACTTTTTCTTCAGCTTTGGCCGCTTCCACAAGCTCCTCTTGACTCAATTGACGGCTCACGCGCATCTTCCCTCTCATCTTGCCGTTCACCTGAATCGCAACTTCCACCTCATCTTCCACGCAAAGTGCAGGGTCGAAACTAGGCCAAGCCTGTTCCGTAATCGGATCCAGACCGAGCAATTCTTCATTGAGTTCTTCCGTCAAATGAGGGGCGAAAGGATTCAGCAAACGTAAGAATGTCGACAGCTCTGCACGTGTGATGGACTTGTCCTCATAGAAGCGATTCAAAAGGCTCATCAAAGCCGCCACCGCCGTATTCATCTTCAAATGATCGATGTCTTCAGTCACCTTGCGAATCGTTTGGTGCATCACCGTCGTGCGCGTCTTCAAATACCCTGAAGCATCGAGCTGCAACTTCTGCTCAGCCGCTTCGACGAGCTTCAAATCGACCTCGCCCTCAGTCGCACGTTCATCGACATCGAGGCCCGGCAAATAGCGCCAAAGCCCCCACGTTCTCTCTAAGAAGCGTCGGCAACCTTGCATCCCGCGCGGATTCCAGGGCGCTGCTTTTTCAAAGTCCCCGATAAACATTTCATAAAGACGCATCGTATCTGCGCCGTGCTCATCAATAATCTCATCCGGATTGACGACATTGCCGCGAGATTTGCTCATCTTCTCGCCGTCTGTGCCCAAGATCATGCCGTGGCTCGTGCGTTTCAAATAAGGCTCGCGACAAGAAACCACGCCTTCATCATGCAAGAACTTGTGCCAGAAACGCGAATAGAGCAAATGCAAAGTCGTGTGTTCCATGCCGCCGTTATACCAATCAACCGGAAGCCAGTAATCGAGCGCTTCTTTTGACGCAGGCGCCGTTTCACAATGCGGGTCACAGTAGCGCATGAAATACCACGAAGACCCCGCCCACTGTGGCATCGTATCCGTCTCTCTTTCAGCTGCTCCGCCGCAGCGAGGACAGGTGCAGCGCACCCAGTCTTTCATGGCAGCCAACGGGGATTCGCCATTGTCTGTCGGCTCATAATAATCCGTGTCGGGCAAAAGCAGAGGCAACTCGGATTCTGGCAGAGGCACCCAGCCACAGTTCGGGCAGTTCACCATCGGAATCGGTTCACCCCAATAACGCTGGCGAGAGAAGATCCAATCGCGCAACTTATACTGCACTTTTTTCTCGCCGATACCGAGTTCTTCGAGGCGCTGACAGACGCAGGTCTTAGCGTCTTCGGGATTCATCCCATTGATGAAGTCTGAGTTCACCATGCGCTGTTCCGATGCGAGGATCTCTACATCTTCGCCGGCGGCTTTTGTTGCGTCCTCCATCGATGCATCGAGCGTATGCGCCAAAGAAGCCCCCTCGATCACTTCAATAATGGGCAAATCAAACTTCGTCGCAAAGGCAAAATCTCTTTCATCGTGAGCCGGCACGCCCATCACCGCTCCGGTACCGTAGCCCGCCAAAACATAGTCCGCGATATAAATCGGTAGTTCTTTTTGAGTCAAAGGATGAATCGCGTGCACGCCCTCCAAGCGTACCCCTGTTTTTTCTTTGGCTAATTCAGTGCGCTCAAGATCACTCTTGCGGCTCGCTTGACGCTGATATTCCGTGACCTCATCCTTGTTTTGAATCTGATCCGCCCATTGGTTAATAAAAGCGTGCTCCGGCGAAACGACCAAATAGCTGACCCCGAAGATCGTATCGGGGCGCGTCGTGAACACTTCTATCACTTGCTCGGAATTGGTCTTAAAGCGCACCGCAGCACCCTCAGAGCGACCGATCCAATTTCTCTGCTGCGTTTTGACGCGCGGAATAAAGTCCAGATCATCCAGATCCGCCAAAAGCTTATCCGCATATTCCGTAATTTTCAGCATCCACTGACTTTTGACACGGCGCTCAACGGGCGTCCCACAGCGTTCGCAAGAGCCATCAATCACTTCCTCATTAGCCAAAACACATTTACAAGAAGGACACCAGTTGACGGCCATTTCTTTTTTGTATGCCAGACCCGCTTCAAACATTTTCAAGAAAATCCACTGAGTCCACTTGTAATAGTTCGGGTCTGTTGTATTGATCTCGCGATCCCAATCGAAGCTAAAGCCTAAGGCCTGAAGTTGAGATTTGAATCGTGCCACGTTGCGCTCCGTGACAATCCTCGGATGGATCTTATTCTTGATTGCATAATTTTCCGTCGGCAAACCAAAGGCGTCCCAACCCATAGGGAACAAGACGTTTTTCCCTTGCATGCGTTTTTGGCGAGCGACGATATCGAGCGCCGTATAAGGTCTTGGGTGCCCCACGTGAAGTCCCTGCCCTGAAGGATAAGGGAACTCGATGAGCACATAATATTTTTCTTTTTCGGAATGGTTGTCCGCACGAAAGGGCTTTCGCTTCGCCCAATCGTCCTGCCACTTTTTCTCTACATACTTATGATCGTACTTGCGCATATTTTCTCCACTTTAACCTTCTACCTGCTCGGCAGATTCATATCTTCTCTATTATCGCATTTTTATCGCATTTTCCGCGCCCTCTCAAAATGAGATAAAGCAGCAAAGCCCAAATGAGAGACACTCTATTCAACACATTCTCGCCAAAGCCGCTGGACCTGAGGGCGTATTCAGCTCCATGAGAAGACACTTCGGGTGCACGAGCCGGCGACAGGCATGTCGGATCTAGCGACTGCTGCGAGCGCCCCGTGTACGCCGCGAGCGCTACGACTAGAACAATCAGAGGAAGAGAGGACTACCCGATGTCAGCATTAACCTTTTGGAGTATCTTAGGACTTCTAAGTTTCTGCCCCGCCTTAATCGACGATTGGCGAAGTTGCTTGGTGCGCCGATCCTTTTCCCTGATCCCCGCATTCTTTTGGTTTTTTTCTCTGTTCAGCTCACTCTTTTTGCTTCCTAAGTGGACGCCCCAATCAAGCGTATCCTTTCAAGGCTTCCCGCCCCTTTTGCTCGCTTGCTCCCCCTTGCATCTTGACGGCAGTTTTCTCCTCATGGCTTCTTGCTTACTGTTGCTTCTCTTTTTCCCCAATCGAGAACGTTTGCGCTTAGGCCTCGCGGATCGATTTGCTTTGGGCTTTTCCGCTTTGCTCTTCGGCTTAGAAAAGAGCCTCCTGGCGCTCTTTTTGGGCTGTATCTATTTCTCACTGAGCTGCCTATTTAAGAAAATCTACTGGCATTTAACTTCAGTTGCGCCTCGTGGTGCCTCTTTTTCAAAAAAGATGTCCCCTTCTAAGGCTCAAGCTTTTTTGCCCTCCTTTTGGCTAGGACTGTGTCATATCGTTCTCTTATCTTTGCTCTTTGTCCCACCTTGATCGAAGCTTTTTCCCTCTACGCTTGAACCGCGCTTGATCCCAGTTTTTCATGCTTTTAATTGCATTTCTTCAAAGCTTTCTTCTCTCGCCAAAGGCTTTCCACGATATCAAAAGGAAGCTGACTTTTGCTGCATCCCAAAACCTTTCCCCTGATTCAGCGCCCTACAAGGTACAATAGAATGCGTTTGGACTGTTTTCATCCCTTTTCAAACCCTTTCATAAAAGCAGTGCCTAACGCCATCAACAAAACCGAGGAGGTCTTTATGTCCGATCAAACCTGGCCGAAACGCAGCGAAATTCCCGTCGAGGAAACTTGGGATCTCACGCGTATTTTTGAAACGCATGACGCCTACCGCAAAAGCATTGAAGCTTGCACCGAAGAAGTGGCGCGCTTTGTTAGCGACTATGCGACGAAATTATCCGACTTAGACACGCCTGAACTGATTGCAGCTTACAAGCGTTACGAAAACATCAGCAACACCCTCTCTGACGGCTACTCCTACCTCAACTGCATGGCTGATGTAGATCTTAGCAACAGCGAAAATGCTAAGAATATCGCTGCGCACAAAAGCCTTACAGCCAAAATTTATGCCCAGCTCAGCTTCTTCGAAGGCGCACTCATGCGCTGCCCCAAGGAGCGGATTGAAGCGGCAACAAAAGATCCTTACTGCGGCCCCTATTTTGAAGATATTTTACGCCGCATGCCCCACTATCTCTCCGATGAAAAAGAAGAACTTCTTGCTTTGCTAGGCCCAACACTCAGCTTCCCCATGGAGGCCTATGAAACAACGAAGGCTTTGGACACGCCATTTTCGCCTTTTGAAGCCGCGGGCAAAAGCTATCCGCTTTCTTACGTACTTTATGAGAACAGCTACGCCGTCAGCGACAACAAAGAGCTGCGTCGCAAAAGCTTTGCCGCATTTTGCGAGGGACTCAAAGTCACCCGAAACAGCATCGCCTGCGACTACAACGCCCAAGTGCAAAAAGAAAAAATCCTTGCAACTCTGCGCGGCTTTGACTCCGTCATCGACTATCTTCTCTTTGATCAAAAGGTGGACCGTGAACTTTACGACCGCCAAATTGATGTCATTATGGAGCACTTCGCACCGGTCATGCGCCGTTATGCGACCTTGCTCAAAAAGCGACTCGGCCTCGAAGAAATTTATTTCAGTGACCTGAGGGCGAATCTCTTTAGCAATGAACGGGAAAATATTTCATTGGATGAAGCCGCTCAATATATCGAAAAAGCGGTCGCTCCGATGGGGCAAGACTACAGTCATCTCGTCATGCGCTATCAAAAAGAGCGCTGGGTTGATTTTGCCATGAACCAAGGCAAAGTCACTGGTGGCTATTGTGGCTCCTCTTCACAAGGTCATCCCTATGTGCTTTTGAGCTGGAATGGCACGATGAGCGAACTTTATACGCTTGCACACGAACTCGGCCACGGCGCTAATTTTGTCCTCGGGGCGAAGAACAATTGTAGTCATCATGCGACCATGCCCATGTACCTGATCGAAGCGCCATCTACTTTCCACGAACTTCTTTTGAGTCATGCACGCCTCCAAGAAGCTCAAGATGAAAACGAAAAGGATCAGGTCTACGCCGACATGCTCGCCAAGACCTATTACCACAATTTCGTCACCCACCTTCTCGAAGCGCACTATCAACGTGAAGTGTACCGCTTAGTCGACGAAGGACAACAACTCGGGGCCGACGACTTCGATCGTCTGATGATGCAAACGCTCAAAGCTTTCTGGGGCGATGCCGTCGTCATCGAAGAGGGCGCTAAGATGACTTGGATGCGTCAGCCGCACTACTATATGGGCCTTTATTCATATAGCTACAGCGCGGGCTTAACCATCGCGACCAAGATGTTCTTGCGTCTACAAAACGAGCCTGAAGCTGCCGCCAAAGACTGGCTTCGCTTCCTCGCATACGGCGACCGCGGCACGGTCCGCGAGATGGCTCAAATTGGTGGTGTGGATCTCAAGGATGACCGCGCCCTTCGTGAAACGATCGACTTCTTAAGCGATGTTGTCGCGCAACTTGAAGCCAAATCATAAAGGGAAGCTGAATCCTTAAGATTGAAGTGTATTCAAACGCTGAACATGAGCTGAACATGAAGTGAAAAAGCTGGCCGCGCCTCAAAAGACGCAGCCAGCTTTTCTAATGCCTTCCAATCAAATCAAAGATTTCTCGACTAGCGATGCTTATTTCAAATCAAAGCTCACGAACACCACACTGTGGTCTGAAGCGCGGAACACATCGTCTTCATAATAATCCGTCCCACTTGCAC
>JAEWGS010000076.1 GCA_023388205.1 Bacillota bacterium | reverse complement strand
GGCGACGGTCGATCTTGCTTGGATCCAACATGCCCGATGAGGATTCCAAAGGGTCAACCGCCGGATAAATCCCCTGTTCCACAACGGCACGGCTCAAAACGGTAATGGCGTCCAAGTGGGCAAAGGTGGTCGCAGGCGCCGGGTCGGTCAGGTCGTCCGCAGGCACGTAAACCGCCTGGACTGAAGTGATCGACGCTTTCTTCGTCGAAACGATACGTTCTTGCAAAGCACCCATTTCGTTGGCCAAGGTTGACTGATACCCGACAGCAGAGGGAATGCGTCCCAAAAGAGCCGAAACCTCTGAGCCCGCTTGAACATAGCGATAAATATTGTCGATGAAAAGCAGACAGTCTCTCGACTCTTGATCACGGAAATACTCCGCCTGTGTCAATCCCGTCAGTGGGACGCGCATGCGCGCACCCGGGGTTTCATTCATCTGGCCAAAACACAAGATCGTCTTGTCGATAACTCCACTTTCTCTCATCTCATGCCACAAGTCATTACCTTCGCGAGAACGCTCACCGACGCCTGTAAAAACGGAATACGCGTTATGCTCTTCAGCGATATTACGGATCAGTTCGAGGATGAGTACGGTTTTACCGACGCCAGCACCCCCAAAAAGCCCAATTTTGCCACCTCGCGCATAAGGCAAAAGCAAGTCTAAGACTTTGATCCCTGTCTCCAAAATTTCGCCTTCATCTAGCAGGTCCCGAAAAGCGGGCGGGGCATGATGAATCGATCTTTTTTCCTTTGCAGCTAAGGACCCTTGACCATCGATCGGCTGACCGCAGACATCAATCATGCGCCCCAACATTTCAGGCCCCACATGGACTTCGATTTCGCAACAGTCACTTTGCACTTCTAGTCCGCGGCTGAGCCCCTCCGTCGGCTGCATCGAAAGGCAGCGCAAGAGGCCCTCCCCTAAATCTTGCATCACTTCAAACACGTAGTCTCGGCCCTCATGGCTGAGATAAATTGCATGTCGAATGCTCGGAATTTTTTCCCCATCGAAGTGGCAATCGACCACTGACCCCACAATTTGAACGATTTTTCCTGTTTCCATAATGATCCTCAATTGACCTTTTTCTCGATACGCTTGCGTTCTTTTCTAAAATCTTTCTGAAAGCCTGCCCAAGCGACTTGAAACGGCTTAAAGCGACTTAAAGCAAGTTGAAGCGACTTAAAATCAGCGGTCATCCGTTAGCATCAGCTTCACGAGGCTTCGATCGACATACGCTTTTGCCTTCAGAAATTGACGTATCTTAAACGGACGCAGCGCCTGCGATAATCTCCGTGAGCTCTTCGGTGATGCCGTCTTGACGCATTCGGTTGAGCTCTTGTCCCATCTCAAACAACAGATCATCCGCGTTATTCGTCGCTGAGTCCATCGCCTGCATACGGCTCGATTGCTCTGCCGCATATGCTTCATTCAAGATGCCAAAGACCATTGCCGTTGCGTATGAGCCCTCCAAGTATTTAATCACCTCGCTCACGTTCGGCTCGAAGTGGAGTTCTCGCCCAAGCAAATGGCTGACATGCTCTTCTTCTTGCTCCATCTCCTCACGACCCATCAGCTTTCGCGTCAAAAGCATCAAGCCCAGAGGATCGACAGGTAGCAAGCGGATATACAAGGGTTCGGATGACACCTGATTATTCATGTGCATATAGACGAAATAAATTTCATCAACCTGCTCATCAAGATACTCGTCGAGCAAATGCACGCCGAGTTCTTGACTCATGTAATACTCTGGATCGCTGGACCAACGTTCAATCACCTCATGGAAGCCGTAGCCATCGTCGGTCAAGCGTCGACCCAACTTGCCCCCTATCGTGTCAAAGCTGAATTCAACTTGATAGCCTTGAGCGCTTCTTTTTTTCTTCAAATCATCCGCCAGGCGCTCCGCTCTTCGCAAAATCTTCAACGAGTAAGCGCCCGCCATGCCACCTTCAGCCGCAACCAAGATAATACGAATCCGCCAGTTTTGATTCGCTTTGGGCTCTCGCATGCGAAAGAGTGGATCAAAGAGCTCTGGAGATTGCGTAATAATCTCATTCATCGTGCGAATCGTATGCACGAAAAACGGTTTGGCATTTTCGAGCATCTTTTGAGCACTTCGCAACTTGATGCGAGAAATCAGCTGCATTGCTCGCGTCATCTGTCTCAAATCGCGAACAGCTTTCATGCGCCGCATCATTTCCTGCTTACTCGACACGATCGCCTCCCTGTATCTCACGCACAGATGCGTCTTTCTCTAAACTCTGAGCAAAGCGTTCGTAAAAATTTTCGAGTTGCTGGATGTGTTCATCATCCAAGCTTCCTTGGCGATCCACCTCCTCAATCCACTGACTTTCTTGACTCTGAAGCGCCTCCAAGATGCGCTCATAGTACGACTGCAAAGCTTGCTCTTCGATTTCATCAAAGTTCCCACTTTGCGCCAAGTGAATCAAAGCAACCGATTCTGGCATGCGGCGAATCTGCCCCAAAGGCTGCGTCAACATTGCTCTTAGGACGCGGCCTCGGCGCACCTGTTTCATCGTCGCCGAATCAGACTCTGAGTTCAATCGTGTAAAAGCCTCAAGTTCAGAAGCCTGTGACAAGGTTAAACGCAAAGATCCCGCGACCTTTTTCATCGCTTTTCGCTGCGCAGCACCGCCGACACGAGAAACACTCAACCCTTCGTTAACCGCAGGTCTTTGACCCGCGAAGAAACGATCTGTATCTAAGAAAATCTGCCCATCTGTAATCGAAATGACGTTCGTCGGGACGTAAGCTGAAATATTCCCGCCTTGGGTTTCGATAATCGGCAAAGCGGTCAAAGATCCGCCCCCCATTTCCTCACTCAAATGAGCGGAACGTTCGAGAAGTCTGGAGTGGATATAGAAGATATCACCGGGATAAGCTTCACGGCCCGGCGGACGGCGCAAAAGCAAGGAAATAGCACGGTAAGCGACCGCGTGCTTTGACAGATCGTCATAGACGATCAGGACATCTTTCCCCTGATACATCATCGCCTCAGCGATAGCCGTGCCCGCATAAGGTGCAACGTATTGCATCGCTGCAGACTCCGCCGCCGAAGCGACCATCACGCAGGTGTAATCCATCGCCCCCGCTTCGGTCAAACGTTTGACGACCTCTGCCACGGAGCTATTTCTTTGTCCAATCGCAACATAGACACAAAAAACGTGCTGATCTTTTTGACGCAAAATCGTGTCTACGGCGATAGAGGTCTTGCCGCAACGACGATCACCAATGATGAGTTCGCGCTGACCACGACCGACCGGAATCATCGCATCGATGGCTGTGATCCCTGTATAAAGAGGCGCGTTGACCGACTGACGCTGAATGATCGGCGCTGATGCGGTTTCAACTTCTCGCTCACCGTCACTTTCGATCGGGCCTTTTCCGTCAATGGGGAGACCGAGGGCATTCACCACACGCCCAAACATCTTCTCACCCGTCGGGACGGACAAGGTCTTGCCCGTCGACACACACAGATCACCCGCCCGAACACTCGCGGCTGCACCAAAAAGCACCACGCCGACTTGATCGGACTCCAAGTTCATCGCCAAACCGTAACTGTCTTCACCGAAAAGTAAAAGTTCTTGGTTGCGGCAGTGAGGCAAGCCGCGCACGACGCAAACCCCATCTGAAACCGTCAAGACACGCCCCACCTCATTGATTGTTCCATGAGGTACACTTTGAAGCATTTTAAGCACTTCTTCTCGGTGTAAAAGCTCCGCTGCACTGAACGCGTCCTCTGTCTCATCTCGCTCATCTAAATTTGCCTTTTGAAGCTCTGTCTTCAACTGTCGCTCGATGCGGTCCAAGCAGCCTTTGAAACTATAGTCAAAGCGCAAATCACCATAATCAGCGATAAAGCCGCCAATCAGGCTCGGGTCTACTTCCGTATGGACTTCGAGCAATTCCGATTGAATCGTCGACACAATCTCTTCAACGCTCTCCGGGCTGAGCTCTTGGGCACTTTTTAGGGTCACGACGGTCGGCTGAATGTCCTGCTTATTCTTAATGTCCGCCATCGCTGCCACCTCTCTTTGCTTTTTCTTCTAACACCTGCTCTGCCCCCTTTAAGGCTTTTCTCAATTTCAAATCTTTCTTCGCATCCGCCAAAAATGTCTCGATATGCGCCTCATTCGTCACGCTGGGCAAGACTTGTCCAATCAACTGCATGCTGAGAGATAAGACTTCTTCTTGGCGCCCAGATTTCGCCTTTGCATCTTTGAGGCGGATTTCTTCATCCGCACGTTGGCGACGACGCAACAGCTCTTGGTCAAGCTGCTCTTGTGCACGGCGTTTTTTCTCATCTAGTTTGCGCTCTGCTTCTGAGAACATTTGAGAAACTCTGCGCTCAGCCTGATCCATCTGTTCTTGATACGCTTTGGACAAAGCATTCGCATGTTCCTCTTTTTCTTGGGCTCGAAGCAAACTCGCATCGATTTGCTCGCGGCGCGCCTTTAAGATTTTCATCAAAGGTTTGTGCAAGAGTAAGCGCAAGATCAGATAGGTCAAAAACAGGTTAAAAAGAGCAAAAATTGCCGTTGCAACGTAGCCAGCCAAAGCCTCCGGTGCGAAAAAATCGACCTGTGATTGAGCTAAAACAGCCCATGTAGAGCCACCCAACAACACCATGCTCACCTCAAATTAAAAGACGAAGAGCAAAAGCAAGGCCACAACTAAGGCGTAAATCGCCATGGATTCCATGAAGACAATCGCCGTCATCAAAAGGCCCTGAATCGTCCCCGCTCTTTCGGGTTGACGTGCAATCGCATCAAAAGCCTTTCCGGAGCTCAAGGCAATGCCCAAAGCACCCATACCTGCCGCCAAACCGATCGCCAATCCAGCACTCAAAGCAATCAATCCATGATCCATAATCAATAACCTCCAATAAACTCTTTTATACAATTTTTTATACAATTCTTTTGAAACAACTCTTTAGATAACGATTTTGATACACCGATTTAATTAGCGCATCTTTAATTAGCGCATCGCACGTTCACACGTCAACTAAGTCTTCATCGCTTTTATTTCACATCCTTTTTGATCGGTTAATTGCTTTTCTCTTTGCTTTTGCAATTCAGCCCTTGCCTCTAAGACCTGATGGTTTTTCTCCACAATTTCACCGATATAGTTCAGCGTCAAAAGCGAGAAAATCAGCCCCTGCAAGATGCCGTCCGCCACATCAAACCACAGTCCAAAAACCGTTGGAAAAAGCAGTGGAAACACTAAGCCGAGAAATTCGATCAAAATAAATGAGCCAAAAATATTCCCAAAAAGACGCATCGCCAAGGAAATGGGGCGAATTACGTAATCGAGAATCGAAAAAGGAAGCATCGCCTTTGAAGGATGAATCAAGGAACGGCAAAATCCAGAAAGGCCGACAAAATGGATCCCCATGACGACGACAAGAATCAAAGCCAAAATCGCCAGCGTAAACGGGAACGCAGGATTAGCTGAAGCCGGGCGCATTTTAATCAGCGCCAACATGTTTGAAAAAATGATGAGCGAGCCAAAGGAGAGAATCAAAGGACAAAGCTCCTCTGCCTGCGCCTCAGAAAGACCGAAACTTTTACCCAAAGAGATGAGGGCTTGCCAGACGCTTTCGAGGGCCGCTTGTTTTTTGGAAACGGCAGAAATTCTAAGTCCTCGTCTCAAGATAAGACAAAGGATCAAGCTCATCAGCGTGGCGAGACAAAGCCCGATCGCCGCGTCAGTCAAAGGAATCGAACGCCCAAATAAACTCAAGCTCCATTTGGCTGAAAAATCCATCGCCTCAGCGATGCCTTCAGACAAATTGCGCCCGCCAATATGAATCTTGTCGTATAGCTGTTCAAGTAAGGATTGAAAAAAAACTTGAAAATACGACACCAGTACCTCCTAACTTCGGTCTGTTCGCATTTTCAAAAAAATGGAAACGTTTGCAGATCGAACATAAGCTCAATGAACTTATGCATCATAGCACTCAAAATTTAAGCGTCAAGAACATATGTACGCAAACGAAAAAATCTTATGGCCTTTCCTCGTTTCAACACACCCATTTACAGCCTGCGTCATTCTATTCTTTTCTCCCTTTAGCCCCAAACCATGAAGGCTTTGGAATCAGTTTATAGCCCGTATTTTTCGCCGCTTGAAAGAAAGTCTGAATGAGTGCCGAAGAATTATCTTTGAGTACATCCCAAAGAAGCTGACAGGCCTGACTAGACGCATACTTGGCGATCTGTCCCCTTGTTTTGGGCAAATAATTGGACAAATAGCCATCGCAACTCAAGCCAACTCGCAGCGTCAAAAGGGCATTCACCGATCCGTTCATCAGAGACTGAAGCACCAACTGACTCAAGCCCTGAGCCAGAGGAATCCCCGATAGGATGGACGAGCCAATCAAAGTCGACAAGACAGGCTCGAGTTGTGACGCCAAAAGTTCGGTGTCTTCCAAGGTTTTCGCCAAAAAAATCGTCCCAGCGATCTGAGTATAAATTTTGGCCAGACGCGCTAAACTCGGTGCATTCTCATAAAGCTTCGCCAAGCGCAACACTAAACGCAGCAATCTAAAGCAAACAAAAAGCCCATCCAACGCACCATTTTGCGATATCGCCGTACTCATAAAAACGCGACTTGCTTCTTGCCGAATGATGCGACGGCTCTCCTTTTGAAGAAGCGTCTGAGCTCTTTTGAGATAGGCGTCGTCGTCTTCACCTTCGATCTGAAAAACGCCCTGCGCTTTGAGGTAGCGATTTTTACGCAACAAGCGCAGCGTCTTGCTATAGGCCTGCGCGCTCTCTTGAGCGCTATACGTCGTCGAAAGATCGTCATCGAAATCCGCCAGAGCCTTGTGCCGAAGCAAAGGTACAAAGGGCAGGCCCAACAATGCGATAAAGGCCGCGGCAAAAAGCAAGAATAAGACCCGTTCCAGCCAAATAGAGCCAAAAGACAAGTAATGCGAAACCATCGCAATTTGATTGAATAAAATCAAGGCCAGAAGCAAAAACGCCGCAATGACCCAAAGTTTCACACGCCTTTGGAAACATTCTTTTGAGGTCACAGCGCTTTTCGCTTGTTCTCTTTTCGCTTGTTCTTTGACTTCTAATTTCGGATCAATCGCCAGCTGATCCTGTTCTCGCTCTTTCATCCCTCTAGAATGATTCTGATCCACGCTCATATCACGCCTCATTCATTCATTTATTTATTCATTCATTCGAAGTCAGAAGACCCGACAAGCTCTGCTTAAAGGAATCCCAAAGATCTTTCGCCTTATCTTTGATGCCCAAACCGATGCTACTCCAATCGATATCTGGGAAAAGTTGATGCCCGAGGTCTTGCGTCACTTGGGCCTGTTCTTTTTGCGTCGCACGATCTTCCAAGCTCATCGCGTGAATGTAGTCTTGAAACCAAGCCCCCCATTCTTTGAGGTGTTCTTTGGCCTGTTCACTGCCGTTCAAAACACTTTGACCGACGTCACTTTGAAAAAGTTCGGAGATTTTCTTTTCAACTTCAAGCCCCGTACCCTTGGTCTGAGCCTCTACCAAAGCGGAAAGCAAGGCCGTCTTCGTCTGTAAAAATAAGGCCTGCGCCTTTGTTTTTGCCTCCGATCCCAGCCCCTCCAAACCTTTCATGAGCTTGGCTTCGGACTGAGCTAAGTCCTTAAATGGATGCGCTTCGTCACTCTTCAAAAGGGCCCCGATCAAACTTTCATTGCTCAATTCGCCCTTGGCAAATATGCGAATACGCCGCCCCCGATAACCCGCAGTCTGCAAGCTCTCACGCAAAGCAAATCGTTGGTCTTCTGTTAAAGCGACAGGATTTAAGACCTCGAGTAAAACGTGCTCGGTCTCGCTTGGCTCATCTTGAATCATAAAATCCACGTCATCGACACCTTCGGCACGTTCTTGATGATATGCATCTGGATCTAAAATCCCCAGATAAGCCGCATACAAGCGAAACTCAGGACGATTTGCATCCATGCTATAAATCAAGCGCCGCCCATCATTTTGCTCAGGGACCAAAGTGTGATAGAGATCCGACAAGCTTTTCCCCAATTCAGTCTGAGCCTTGAGCGGCTGTGACTGAGCCTCAAAGTGCCCCAGGAAATTCAAAAAAAGGACGCTCAGCATCACCGTGCAAAGCGCCTTCATTTTTCTCATTCGTTGATGACTCATCGACTCACCTCAAGCATTAAAGATCTACTTAGTAGACGATTTAATAAACGATTTAATAGACGATGACAGGATCACCCACATCAATCAGATCATAGAGTAGTTTCGCGTCTTGTGCGCGCATATTGACGCAACCATGCGACCCGCCACCCAAGTAAGTCGTTCCTCCAAACTGCCAATCCTGATACCAGTCCGCCGAATGGAAACCCTCACCAGACCAGTTGAACGGACACCAGTTCGTCACGGGAACCTCATAGTTATCTCTTTTCTCTGGCCCTTCTCCCTTGAGCACCGCGGTTGCAGACTTAGAGAGGATCTGATGAACACCCGCATCTGTATCATCACCATAATATGGGTCACCGGTCACCACACGGAAATCAGCCACGAGTTGACCATCTTTGATGACATAAGTTCTTTGGGCCTCACGATCCACCTCAACGTAGGTATCACCGATATCATCATCGCCCCGCTGCTTGGCGCGCATCAGATAGGAAACTTCCAGCGATCCACGGCCCTCGTTTTTGAGAATTTTTTCAAGGCGATCAACCGTCTCAGATACATCCATGCGCCAACCATACACACCCGGCGGCACTTCAATCGTTGTCCCATGCACGGTCTTAAACTCACGGACTTTGTCGTAAGTATCATAGGTCGAACTCAAGTCCCAAACATAAGATTCCACCGCCTCATGATTGACGGTCATATCACTGTTATAAAGACCCAAAATCACCTCAGGCCCAATTTCCAAATTCAAGTCGGGCACATCGATTCTCATACCGCGAATTCGATCAAACTCCCCTTGAAGGTCATCTTGGCGAATGCTGGCTTTCCGATAGTAATCTTCCGCATTGATCTCATTTTTGCCATTATTCACAGCTTCGACCACCGCATTGACAAAAGCTTGCGCATCTTCAAAGCGATTGCTGTTCACTTCTGGAACGAGCTCAATGTGGTCCTTTTTAGCTACGATGCGCGCATCGACGGGTTCTCGATCCCCCTGAAGTTCCGCGATATGCTGATTCACATAAGCTCTGAGCTTATCCTCGTTGTAGAAATACTGTTTTTCACCTTGCAGCTCAAGTCCATTCAACGCGTTCTCAATCCAGCGAATCCCATAGGGGTTATTCGTAATATGTGTGCGCACCTGTCCATCAATTTCACTAAAGGGGATCACCAAAATATCTTTGCCGTCCGCCTTAATCGAGAACTGCTCATCCATGCCCTGATCAAAGCTGTCGCGCTTCAATTTTAAGGACAGATTCTCACCCTGGAAGTACGTATTGGGTGGGTAGTAAGCGTCAAAGAAGAACAAGCTCGCAGTGAAAAGCAGCAAGACACAAATAAATACGCTCAAAGAAATAGCCAAAGCAATTTGCCGCTTTCTTCTCGCTTCAAATTCCGCCTTCGTCTCACGGCGGGGTTGCCGCTGAGACGATTTTGAACGCTTCGACTCAAAGGACTCAAAGACGCGCTTCATGCCTTTTTTTTGTGCCGTCGCCTTGTTTTTTGAAGTTTTGTGAGCTCGAGCTGAGCTCGCCGATCGAGTGGCCTTTTGCGCTGCCGGTTTCGAGCGCGCCAAAATCTTCGATTTCAGTGCATCCTTTTGAGCATCATCGAGTTTGACCGGTCCAGCTTTTGTTTCGTTCTGATTTTCGTTCGAAAGCGAAACAGCGCTTTGTTGAACGACATTTGGGCTCGAAGCCTCTGCAAGATGGGCTTGTTTAGAGTTACGCTTCAAATCATTTCTCCTGCATATCATCTCAAGTCAATTCTAAAGTCAGAAATCCAACTTTGCCTTCATCAGATTCATCTGGCCTCAGATTCATTTGCCTCAGACTCAGCTGGTCTCAGCTCATCTGGCCTCGCCTTCAAAACAACTTGAGGTGTTGATTTATTCGCCTGCGACAATTTGCACGCCGGCGCTACATCCAATACGATCTGCACCTGCTTCAATCATCCGCTCAGCATCTGCTCTATTTCTGATGCCACCGGAGGCTTTAACTTTCACATGTGCCCCAACGCTCTTCCTCATCAAAGAAACCGCCTCAACGGTCGCACCGCCCGTCGAAAATCCCGTCGAAGTCTTCACAAAATGAGCCCCAGCCTGTTCGCTGAGTTTGCAGGCTCGAACGATCTCCTCATCCGTGAGCAGACAGGTTTCCAAAATGACCTTGACGGTGCGGCCTTGCGCCGCTTCGACCACCGCACGAATATCGGCTTCGACTTCAGCGTCGCGACCCTCCTTGAGTGCGCCAATCGAAAGAACCATATCAATTTCATCGGCACCATCTTCGATGGCCTGTCTCGTCTCAAAGGCCTTTGCTTTTGTATTCATGGCACCGAGCGGAAAGCCGACCACGGTGCACGTCATCACCCCACTACCTTCCAGCAAGCGATGAACCAAAGGCACATAGCAAGAATTGACGCAACATGAGGCGAATTGATACGTTTTAGCTTCTTGACACAATTTTTCAATATCCGCCTGTGTCGCATCCGCTCTCAAAATTGTGTGATCAATATATGCGTTCATTTTCATCTTACTTGTCCTCCTTGACCTAAAAGGGCGCTCACCGCATCGGTGTAGCAGCGCTACACAGCAAGCGCCCGCAATCTGTCTTTTATCTTAAATTACACGAAATCCGCCAACGGTGACTTCACGCATGTTTTACTCAATACGCCCGCTTAGGCTCTGGATTCTTCTCGTAATGGCCATAACTGATCGCCAAAGCCGGATCGTTTTCTTCATTCAATTGATGCGAATAGAATTCGAGATGTCCGTCCGCTTCAATGGTGAATAGCAAGGCGTAGTCTTGAGTATCCACCTTGTAGTTTAAGGCATACCGCTCATTACTGTACTTGAGATAAGTCAACTCCGTCGCGCCATCTTGAACCAGCGTATTTTCTAATTCAGAGACGGCTTTGGACTTCGCGTGCATCTCTTCAGGCGTCACCTCGGTGCCAAAGGCCTGTTGCAAGACTTCATTCATCCAGTAATAGTCGTAGAACAAGGGCTTCACCTCACCGGTGCCGTAGTCACCTGCACTCTCATTCTTGACCCGCAAGACCTTGTGTCCGTGATCTTCTGCCTCAATCACTTCAGATTGATCAAACTGGTACAAGACAGGCTGACCTTGGCTGATCGCGGCGACGTAGGCGACTTTATGATGGTCTGCATCGACACCATTTGCAATCAAGAGCTTACCCTGATCCACTTCGATCATCTTGACCTCGTGAATCTCGCCCAGGGAGCGGAGCAAAGCGATCGTCTCTTCTCCATTCGAGAAGAAAATCTCACTCTTATAGTGGTCCGACTCGCTCGGAACAAAGAAGCTGACCTGATCCTTCCCCTCATTCATCTCCTCTGAACTGATGAAACCCTCTTCCTGGCCTGCCGCCTCGTGGAGCAGATCTTGCTGTTTCTTCGCGGGATCATCCGGTTCTTCTGGCTCCTCTGTATTGGGCTCGGTCTCCTCAGGCTGCGTTTCTTCAGATTCAGTCACCTCGGGCTCAGTCGCCTCAGGCTCGCTGACATTGGTCACTTCAGTCTCATGATAGCGAGCGACCAAGACGATCTTAAAGTCATCTGTGATCAAAGACGGATCCACGCTGATCGTAAAGGACTCACCGAGTTTTGCGTGCTCGTCGCCCTCGTTCAGCAGCTGATAACCGTTATAAATCTGATAGGCCCAGTGATCGAACTCATGTCCTTCAAGTCTCGGCACATAGAAACCCACATCGACGGAGAAGTCGACTGTCTCATCGTCCGCATGCTCACTTTCGATCAAGCGATCCTCAAAGGCCGCCGCTTCACCCTCAGCCGCTTCACCTTCATTGAGGTTATAAAGCAGCGTCGCGTGATAAGTCTTCTGACTGGGTTCTGTTGGCTCTGTCGTCGGTGCATCAGTCACTTCAGGCTCGGTTTCAATCGGTTCCGTCGCGTCTTGTTTCCATTGCGCCTTAAAGATCAAAATAACTGGCTGATCCACATAGTCTTGGCCGAAGCTCAACTTCACCGCTTCACCTTTGGCAAAAGTCCAATCATACGTGTGCGCCTTGTCGTAGAGTTCCTCTGTCAAAGTCCAATGATCAAAGGCATGGCCAGACTTTTCAGGCACGACATCAGCTAAGTTAAAGCGATAGCGTGCGTAGCCTTCTTCGTCGACATATTCCGGCAAAATTTTCTGATCATAGAAGCTTTCTTCATCGGCCTCATGAACAAAGCCACCTTGCAGATCGTAACGCAAAGTCACCGCAAAGCGCTCCGGATCCGTGATCACCTGAAGTTTCGTCTCTGTCGGCTTGGTTTCTGGGGCCTCTGTTTTGTTGAAAACAGCTGCAGAAATCAAGCGAACACGCCCCAGTCTCGCCTGTGCCAAACTCACAAAACGAGATAGGCTCTCGCCCGGCTCATCTTCCGCATCTCCGGATTCGATGATCTCATCGCCAATGACGATCTGATAGGCCCAATGGTCAAAGGTATATCCCTCTTTGACCGGCTCAGCGCTCGCCAGAGTGTAGTCAAAATACACGCGCCCGGTACCTCGCTCAATTCGCCCCTCTGTAATCGGGACGTCGTCAAAGGCGCGCGGCTGTCCAGAAGGTGCTGAGGCTCCGTCCAAATAGTATTGAACGACGGCTTGGAAATCATCATTTTCTTCGACGCGAGAGGTCTCTTCCTCTTCTGGTTCTTCCTTGATCGTCGTTCGTGACGTCACTGGCTGCGTCGGAATAATATTACGGCTAGGCGCTCTTCGCTTCGCCTGCGTAGACTGCCTTGGATTGATAATACGGTCTTTCGCCGATTGAGTTGATTTGGTTGTGGTCGTTTGAGAGCGTCTTACACGCAAACTGCCCTCCTGTTGTTCACCTGATCGACCGGGGCGGCAAGCTGCAAGCAGCAACCCGAGCACAATCAGCAAAGACAGTGCGCAAATAGGATAGCGTCTTTTGTTTTGATTCATGTGATACACCTCCGTTTCAGCTCATTACCCTAGACCTGAATCAGATCTCTGTGCCATGTAAGTCCAGACCTGCCTGCAAAGTCAGCATCATGAAAGTCAGCGTCATGCCGGAACTGAACCATAGATCAAAAAGCTTAGTCGCGGACCGCCTTAACAAGCTGGATCACTTCTTGGCACAGCTTGGTGACTTCATCAAAAGCTCCTTCTCGAAGCAGTTGAGTCGGACACATCCAAGAGCCCCCTACGGCCAGAATACGATCAAAGGCTAAATATTCTTTGAGGTTTTCATTGTTCACGCCCCCCGTGGGTACGAAATTCAATTGAGGAAAAGGTCCAGAGAGCGCTTTGATCGATTTAAGCCCGCCAAAATTTCCCGCTGGAAAGAACTTCACGGTTTGAATGCCCCGTTTCAGCAAGGACATTATTTCTGTGGGGGTCACTGCACCCGGAAAAACCGGAATCGCGTGTGCCAAACAATAGTCCACCGTTTCTAAATCCGTTCCCGGCGAAACAATAAATTCAGCGCCGGCTTCTAAAGCCTGCTTGCATTGTTCCACATTGACGACGGTTCCCGCGCCGACAAGCATCTTAGGACAAGCCGCCTTAATCTGAGCAATGGCCTCTGCTGCACAAGCGGTTCTAAAAGTCACTTCTGCAATATCCACGCCTCCTCGAAGCATCGCTTCAGCCAGGGGTACAGCCTGCTCAATTTTTTCAATAACAACAACGGGTACCACCGCTGTTTGATAAAAGCGTTCGCGAATCTCCTGCGCGTGCATAAGTTCCCCCATTCAAATCTTTGGTCTAATTTATGTCTAACTTTATACCCCTTCGCGCCTCGCTTCAAGCACAGACGCTTAAGGCTTTCAAAACAAGTTGTTAAACTTCTGCACACTAAAACAAAAAAGGCCGCCTCATCAGGCGGCCAAAAATGCTTCAAATAAGATATCCCCAACTGTACGTCGCTTCAAATGTGACTTCACCTCTCGATACTTTGCTACTGCTGCTTTATTTCTCGCGACTTTGCCTATCGCTTCCCTTGCACGAAAAGCACAAAGCATCTTTGAAGCTCTTTTGTACCAATAAACGCTTTAGCCCTGCGACGCACTCATATCGAGTTTCATCAATTGGTTCAGTTCGACGGCGTACTCCATGGGAAGTTCGCGCGTGAAAGGCTCAATGAAGCCCATGACGATCATCTCGGTCGCTTTTTCCTCTGAAATTCCGCGGCTCATGAGATAGAAAAGTTGTTCCTCAGAAACCTTCGAGACGGTTGCCTCATGCTCCAAAGTGCTTGAGCCATTGCGAATACGATTGGTCGGAATCGTATCAGACTTACTCTTTTCATCGATGATCAGCGTATCGCATTCAACGTGCGTCTTGGCACCTGTCGCCTGTGGACCATGATCCACCGTTCCACGATAAGTGGCGTTTCCGCCATTTCGCGAGATGGACTTACTGATGATTGAAGAAGTCGTGTTCTTGCCCATGTGAATCATGCGTGCACCACTGTCTTGATGCTGACCTTCGTTCGCCACAG
>JAEWGS010000007.1 GCA_023388205.1 Bacillota bacterium | reverse complement strand
CCTTATGCACAGCGCCAAAGAGGGACGCATTTGTTTTATACAAGCTTGAGGTTCGCCATCTTCTTGGATGCCTTTTGGCTTAACTTCGTCAAAAATAAGTCTCAAAAAATAGATCCAGAGATCCGTTTGATTTTGAGACTGGCCCTCGGCGAGGCGCTGAGTACTGAGGCGCCGGTTTACGCTATTGTGAGCGCTTGGGTTAACCTGGCCCTTTTCGTAAAAAAACGTTCAGCGAAGGCTTTTTTGAACGCCGTTTTGAGAAAAGCCGCGCCTTTGATGCGCTGCTTGGCTCCGCTCGTTTTGCGTCAGGAGACTTTAGACGGAAAAGATGCCCAAACGATGGAGGCCTATTCGATTTATAGACGTATGTCTCGTGCCACGCAGCTCTCGGTGGCTGCTGGGTTATATGAAGCTTTGCAAACTTGGCTTGGCGCAGAGGCGGATTGCGTGTTGGCACAAGGTCAGGATGCGCGTTTGCCGAGCTATCGGCTGCGGTCAAAAGCCGCTTTGAACTACCTTTCCTCTTTGAGCGAGAAAGAGCGCTGTGAAAAAGGCATCGAGGTGTCAGATTATTTTCAAGACTGCTGGAGAGGTAAAGTTCCTCAGGCCTTAGCGGAGGCCGGTCTGATTTCGAAAGATTTTGCCTTAGACTCGAGAGCTTTTATTGCGGAGTATTATGTGCTTCAGGGCGTCGCGTCGATGTTGCCCGTTAAACTTTTGGATCCGAAGTCCGGTGAAAAAATAGCTGATTTTTGTGCGGCGCCAGGAAATAAAAGCTTGCAGATTCAAGACGCAAGACAACAGCGAGGCGAGTTGGACGCTTTTGACCTTTCAGCGAAGCGCATTGCTTTGATTCAGCAAAGATTTGAACAGGTTGGGGCACCTTTAGATCCCTTGACCTTCAGCTGCAAAGACATGAGCCAAGTGGATCAAGCCGTGCCGACTTATGACAAGATTTTGCTCGATGCGCCTTGCTCGGGCTATGGGCTTTTGGCAAGTAAGCCGCTCCTCAAGATGAAGTGGGCGCCTGAACGCCTCGAAGAACTTTTGCAGACGCAAAGAAAATTACTGGATCATGCGTATCTGGCGCTGAAAGAGGGCGGACGTTTGGTTTATTCGACTTGTACGATTAATCCTGAGGAAAATGAAAAACAAGTTCTGGCTTTTTTGCAAAGATATCCAGATATGCGATTGTGTCGAATTGAACTTGAGGAACCGATCGCCCAGCGATATAAAGACGAATTCGAGCGAGGGTGGATTCAGTTGCCGATTTGCCCAAATAGCGAAGGCTTTTTTGCCGCAGTGATGGAGAAAAGAAAATGAGAGAGACACATGAGATCCGTTGTGAGTCTGAGGTAGAAGCGACGAGAGAAAAAGATCAACGCTGCTGGTACGATTTGGACGAAATAGAACTTCAAGAACTCTGTACTCAATTTGCTGCACCGAAATATCGAGCCAAACAGTTGCGCGAGGCCTTGCTTCGGGGAGAAAATGATCCGCTTGAGATCTTGCAACTTCCGAAACTTTTTCGAGAACAACTCGTTGCGTCTTATCCTGATTTTAGACCGATCCGGGTGCGTCGTCGTTTGGAATCAAAAGAAGATGGCACGGTCAAATACTTGTTTGAACTATTTGATGGGAGCTTCGTTGAAGCCGCTTTGATGCACTATCGCTACGGCGCGAGCCTTTGCATCTCGACGCAGGTGGGCTGCCGGATGGGATGCACCTTTTGCGCCTCCGCCAAGCTGGGCTTTGAACGCAATCTCAGTGCGGGGGAAATGCTTGAACAGATGCTCCTTGTCGCGAAGAGAGAGGGGATTCGGATTCATAATGTTGTCCTCATGGGGATTGGCGAACCTCTGGATAATTTGGCGAACATCCTTCGTTTCGTTTCGCTCGCAGGCGATGAAAAAGGTCCGCACTTAGGGCAAAGGCACATCAGTGTCTCGACGTGTGGCCTCGTGGATCGTATTCGTGAGCTCGTAGCTTATCGGCCGCAATTTACGCTATCCATTTCTTTGCACGCGCCGACGCAGGAGCAACGCAAGATCATTATGCCAATTGCCAAAGCTTACCCGCTCGACGAATTGTTGGACGCCTGCCGCTTTTATTTGAATGCAGGTGGAAAGCGCATCAGCTTTGAATACATTATGCTCAGGGATTTTAATGATCGGGATGAAGACGCAAGGGCCTTGAGTAAGCTCCTCAAAGGCTTATTGTGTCACGTCAATTTAATCCCCGCGAATGAAGTGCCTGGCAGCCCGTATCGCCCTTCGACGCCAGCTCAGCTGCGTCGTTTTCAGACGATATTAGAAGAGGCGCATATTCCTGTGACCTTACGTCGTTCGCTCGGCCAAGATATCGAAGCCGCATGTGGTCAGTTGCGCCGCAGCGAAAAAGGTCAGCTGGAAGCCGCTGAAGCCAAGGAAAGCTGCTGAAGCTAACGAAAGCGCCGCAGCGAACGGAAGCCGCTGAAGCCGAGGAAAGCGCTGCAGCCCTAGAATTTGAAGACGGGGAAAGCCCATCTTCGATTGTGGCAGATATATAGCGGCAGATGATAGAAGCATAGGGTAAAATAAAAAGGCTTTTTGATGCGCTCATCGACGCGCTCATCAGAGCACCCTTTTCTTACACCTCAAAATGAGGTTTTTAGCAAGCTACGACAATGGAGGAACTGTGGACGACCATAATCAGAAGCCGAAGAAGCTTCAACTGACTCTCGTCTCAGGGACGGACCGCGGACTCGTGCGCAACAACAACGAGGACGCGTGTCTTGTCATTCGCCTCGAAAAAAAAGATTACTGGTTGGCTGTGCTCGCCGACGGTATGGGCGGGCACAAAAAGGGTGATGTGGCGAGTCGTTTGGCGGTTAATTCTGTCGCGGAGAGACTTTTCCGTGAACTTGCCGCAGATGATGACGGTGAAGCGATCAAGATGAAGATCGTTGAAGCTGCAGAGCGTGCGAATGTGCGCGTGTACTTGCAGTCTTTGAGTGATGAAAGCATGCAGGGGATGGGAACGACGCTTTTGACCGTGGTCTATCACAACAATGTGATGTATATCGGCCATATCGGAGACTGTCGCGCTTATCTTTTGCGACAAATGAAGCATTTTTATCGGATTACGACGGATCACACTTATGTGCAAGCGTTGGTTGATTCTCATCGTATTACGGAAGAAGAGGCCCTCGTGCATCGCGATCGGCACAAGCTCATTCGTGCCTTGGGACTTCCGGACTACGTGTCCACCGATTTATATAGCCAGATTGTTTTTCCTGGAGATCGGTGGCTCTTTTGCAGCGATGGTTTGCATGGATATGTCTCTGAGTTTGAGATTGCTCGGATTGTTCAAGAGAGCAATAGCCCGGATGAGGCCGCACGCGCTTTGATTGATACGGCCAATCACCTGGGGGGCAATGATAACGTGACCGTGATTGTGGGTTTTGTGGAAGAAGCGAAGGGTTGAGGACAGCATGGCGATTCAAAATGGAATGGTTTTGAACAATCGATATAAAATCATTAAGTTGCTGGGTTCCGGTGGAACAGCGCAAGTTTATCAGGCGGAGGACTTGAACAACGGTCGTCACGTGGCGATTAAAGTGCTCAAGCCTGAATTCAATGATGATGAAGAATTTGTGAGACGCTTTGACGCGGAGGCTCGGGCGGCGAGTTCTTTGGCGCACGAAAATATTGTCAAAGTACTTGGCATGGGTGTGGATCACGGTTTGCGTTACATGGTTCAAGAGTACGTGGATGGCGTGACGCTCAAAGCGATGATTCTGCACTACCATCGCTTAGATTGGCGTATTGCCGTTCCTATTTTTATTCAAATAGCGATGGCTCTGGAGTCTGCGCATATGGGCGGCGTGATTCATCGTGATATCAAGTCACAGAACATCATGATCGATCGCAAGCACCGTGCTTTGGTGACTGACTTTGGAATTGCGCGCGCGATATCTCAGGGACAAATTACTCGAGCGGGTGGACCGGCTGTCGGTTCCGTTCACTATATTTCGCCAGAACACGCACGCGGTGGCATGATCGGGGAAAAGGCCGATTTGTATTCGCTCGGCATTTTGATGTATGAAACATTGACAGGGAAGCTGCCTTTTACCGGTGACACGGAGATGAGTATCATCATTAAGCAGTTCCAAGAGAAACCTGTCCCGCCGATGGATTTAGAGCCGACGATCCCCAAGGGCCTTTCAGATATTGTGCTGAAATGTATGCAAAAAGATCCCGGCGATCGTTATGCGAACGCGAGGGCCCTGATCAATGATTTAGATTCTTTTATCATCAATCCTCAAGGAGTCTATGGTTTAGGGCGCGATGACCAGCAGCGCCGTCAAGCGCAAAAGATCAAAATGCAGCAAGATCAACTGAAGACCCGCATTTATGATTACAAGACAGAGCGTGACGTGAGAAAGCGTCGCAGATGGAAAGAAAATGGCGTGATCATCGTCATTATCTTACTGGGGCTTTGTCTGGTTTTTGCTGGGGGTGTTTATCTTTATCGATATTTGAACACTCAAATTGAAGAAGCGGCCAACCGCGGATTTGTGATGCCCAATCTCAAAGGGATGACGCTTGAAGAGGCCGTGAAGATTTTGGATGAAAACAACGTCCAGCACACGCAACGTGAAGAGTATAACGATACGATCGCGAAGGGCTTAATTATTAGCCAATCGATCGCACCGTCTGAGCGTGTCACTTCAAACATGATGACGCAAGAACTGATCGTTTCCAAAGGCTCCGGTTTCGTTAATATCGTGAGCTATACGGGGAAAAATCCCGATGAGGTCATCAGAGAGTTGCAAACGATGGGGCTCAACGTGACCAAGCTAAATGAGATTTCAGATACAGTTCCTGAGGGTCAGGTGATTGACACGTCTCCAACAGCGGGCTCTCGCTTGAAACTGGGCGATACCATTACGATTTATATTTCGAGTGGGATCAAAGATGTGCGTATCACGGATTTCCAACTCTTTGGTAGCTTGACGTCTCAAGCCTTAGAAATACTCAAGAAAAATGATATCGTGGTCAAAAACATCACAATTCCTGAGGGCTTAGGGGATAGCAATTCTTTCATTTGGTCCATTACGGATATGGCGGGCAATGAGCTCCTTTGGAACAAAGAGATCATTTTGCACTCAGGAGATGAAGTGAATATTGTTGCGCAATCCTATTCGACATTCCATCCGGAGGAGTCGCCGACCCCTTCACCTACAGCAGGTGAAGGCCAGTGAGTTCTGCACGCGTCCCGTCGCTACCCTTGGATCCTGAATTGAGCTCGCCCTCTTTTTCGCAAGCGCCCGAAAATATGCCGGAGTCTGTCGCGCGTATTATTTTGGGCAAAGGTGGCGTGTATGAACTTTCGCTTTCTGACGGAAGTCGCGCGAGAGCCTCGCTTCGGGGTGTTTTTCGACATCGAAAGGAACGGCCGACCTTAGGAGATCTTGTGCGTATTGAAGCGACGCAAGACCCGCTTGTGCCTTATGTCGTTACGGGCATTTTGCCGCGCAAAAATCTATTGCCGAGACCTCAGATTGCCAATGTGGATCATATGCTGATCATGATGTCTTTGGTTCAGCCTGATTTGGACTGCTTTTTCCTAGATAAGCTCATCGCCCTTTCTCTTTGGGCTCAAATCGAGATCACTTTGGTTTTGAGCAAAGTGGATCTCCTCGATTCCAAAATGCGTGAAGCAAGAATGAGAGAACTGGCAGCGGAGTATGGACCGAGCGGTCTAGGGCTTTTGCTTTTGGCACAAAAAGGGGATCAGCAATCCTTTTATCTTCCTCCTTATCAAGTGGATTCAAAAGCGGAATTAGCCTTTGAACTGGAAGAGAAGATGAGAGACCATGCGGACTGGGCGCCCGCTTTTGCTATTTATGATGAGCCGCACCTTAGTGCGGAGACGAAACAGGCGCTGAGGCAGGCCCTCGGCAGGCGATCTTTGATTCAAGCCCGTTCTTGGGAAGCTTTATCTTACGAAGCGGTGAAGCAGCTTTTTCAGGATCAAATTGCCAAAGGTATTCTCGCGATATCAGGCAGCTCTGGGGCGGGCAAATCGACTCTTTTTAATGCCCTGATCGGTGAAGAAAAAATGAGCACCGGCGAGGTGAGCACCAAGTTAAAAAAAGGCCGCAACACCACGAGGCATATTGAATTGCATGCTGTTTTCGATTCGTGGATCGCGGATACCCCTGGATTTGAAAAACTGGAATTAGAGCAAAATGTGATGCAAGAAGAACAGCTTGTGTTGGCTTATCCAGAAATGAAAGGCTTCGATGAGCTTTGTCGTTTTACGCCATGTCGACATATGGGCGAGCCAGACTGTGCAGTGAAACTTTGTTCGGGCATTCACCCCAATCGGCACTACCGCTACGGTGTGTTGCGAGAGATGATTGCATCGCATAAAAATTGGCGCTAAATTGAGCGGGGTGGACGCTTTCTGCTGGTGGAATCTAAAGGCGTGGCCACGGGCTCTTTCATTATTTGAAATGTTGGAGATGCTCGGACAAAATGCGTTTAAGGGAAAGGATTAGAAACATGCTAAACGAAAGACAGAGCTTGATTGCTCCATCCATTCTCGCGGCGGATTTTGCGAGACTCAAGGAGGAAATTGACCTGATTCAAGCAGAAATTGACTACTTGCATCTCGACGTGATGGACGGACTTTTTGTGCCGAATATTTCTTTTGGTATGCCTGTGATTGCGGCGCTCAAAAAGTACTACGATTTACCTTTTGACACGCACTTGATGATTGAAAATCCTGGGCGTTACATCGCAGATTTTAAGAAAGCTGGCGCGGACATTTTGACCATTCAAGTGGAAACGACGCAGCATCCGGTTCGAGACTTGCAGCAGATCCGTCAACAGGGAATGAAAGCGGGCGTGGCGCTTAATCCTGGAACGTCCCTTGCGGGCCTGGACTACTTGCTGCCTCACTTGGATCTCATTTTGATCATGACGGTTGAGCCGGGCTTCGGGGGCCAAAAGCTCATCGAGACCTCTTATGAAAAAATCAAGGCGACGAAGACTTTGCTTGAAGATCGTGGATACACTATCCCAATTGAGGTGGATGGCGGTGTCGATGCGACGAATATTGCGAAGCTCAAAGCTGCAGGCGCGAGTGTTTTTGTGGCGGGATCTGCAATTTTTGGGCAAAAGGATACGGCTGAAGCTGCGCGCCATTTGGGCGAACTTGCCGGTCGGTCAAATGCTTGAGCGCTCGCTTGAAGGATGAGCTTTCGCTTGGACGCGAGCGTTTTTGATTGAAGGCGTGAGCCGCTTGGCCAACGAGACGAAAGAAGAATCATGGGGCGTGGCGGATAAAGATGGAGCAATTTTCTAATCATATGAAAGCCTACCGATTGGATGAAGCAAGTCTGTCGCTTTTTTCAAGATCGCGGCACTTGCTTTCTTTAGGTGGGTGTGTCAAAGCGGGTGCTCCGCTACTTCGCACTTGGGCGCAAGCTGTCGGCGGGGCGCGCATCGCGGCGGACTCCGGACTTTTTCATCTTGAAGCCTTGCACTTGGCTCCGACTTGTTGGATTGGCGACTTTGATTCCACTTTTTCTGTGATCGATCAGATCGATGAAAGCGCCCTTTCAGATTTTATGAAACGAAAGAGTCTAGCTGAAGCTCAGGTCAAACGCTTTCCGATCCAAAAGGCGATGACCGATGGAGAGGAGGGCTTCAAGCTTTTGGAAGAAGAGATCCTAGGGCAAAGACTGAGCCAAGGTCCTGAGTTGCACTTGATTTTAGGAGGCTTAGGTCCTGGCCGTTTGGATCATGTGCTGAGTCACATGAAGCTTTTGATGGCCTGTCAAATGCGCTTGATCGAAAACCAAAGTCCAGATTTACTCATTTTGACGGACGGAGAGCAGCTCTTGATTCCCCTTTGTGCGCCTTTTCGTTTATCGCTTGACCCTTTGGCTTTGCCTTTGGGTGAGCGCGGACGTGCGATCGTCTCCTTTCTTGTGGAAGAGAACTTGGAGAACTTTAGTTGTCGGGGCTTGATGTATGAAGTGGCTTCGCGCGATTTTTCTAAGCTTCAGACTGAGCTTTTATCAAATGAATGGCGTCTGAGTGTGGCTGATTCCATCGATACGTCCATAAGTCCTGCTTCACGCATCTGCGCTGGACGCCCGCTGCACTTAGATGAGGGGGAGAAGTGTCTGGACGCTCGGGTGGAAATTCAGGCTGACAAAGGAACTTGTTTTTTGCTTTGGAACGTTTCAGATCCTCAGTGCTCAAGATAGTGACGCATTTGCTGATGCTGGTGAATTCTAAAAAGTAATTTCGCCAAGAGACGCAAAATGACCAAACAATGTGTTAGCAGACAAAAAGTTAAATAAAGGCCGAGGATAGTTGTTCAACCAATGCTCGACTTTCTTCAATTCTGAATGCTTAACATTAGAAAAACAAGTGCCTTTAGGGAAGAAACGCCGAATCATTCTATTCATATTCTCATTACTGCCCCGCTCAAAACTACTGTAAGGATGAGCATAGTAAATAGCATCACAGCCAGAAGCTCTCATAAGGGCCTTGCTGTCTAAGAATTCACTCCCATTATCTGCTGTAATTGAAAGAATGGGTTTAGCGTTTTTTCTCTTAAGCTGACGGCAAAGTTGCTTCTTCATTTTGGTCAAGCCTGCACAAACAGAATCCTGCGTTTTATCTTTAAGCTTAACCATACACACATAGCGACTTTGACGTTCAACGAGAGTAAGTATGGGGTGTTTATCACTTTTAGGACCGACAACTAAATCTATTTCCCAGTGTCCAAAGCTTTCTCTGTTATTGATCGTTTCCGGTCTCTGGTCAATGCTTATCCCATCCAGGTTCTTCCAAGAGGGTCGTTTGTGTTTGGGCCTCGCTTTCTTTTTCCTTCTAGCTTTGTCGCAAAGATCTTTGTCGCTAATCCGACAGAAGAAGTTGTTATGGATATAGTTGTATAGCGTCTGAAGACAGATGTCTGTTTCAAAGCGTAAGCCATTCGTTTTAATGTACCCTAGAACAACTTGTGGAGACCAACGGTCTTCTTTTATTTTGCTTTCGATAAAATCGACTAGCTTGAAGTGAGGGCCAACTTTGTAGTGTCTTCCTTTATTTTTCTGTCTTATAAGGCATTGTTGTTGAGCAGAATCGGCAAAATACTTGCTCACGTATATATGGCTATCTTCATATTTTTTGTAAGAGGGATTCTGGGTTTTCTGGGTGATTGAACCGCGTTTAATCTCATACTGAATGGTTCTACGACTGACCCCAAGTATATTCGCAATCTCAAGGGTGCTGAGATTGTTTTTCATACATTTTTCGATGACATAACGGTCGGCTTCAGTGAGATGCCTAAAAGTCCGTTTAGGCTGATCTAAAGACGGGTTTGTGCTAAGATTTCTTTGTTCCATTTTGTTTCTCCTTGCTATGGTTTTTTGTGCTACACACATTTTAAGGGAAATGAAGTGGAACTTTTTTTGTCTATCCTTTGGCGAAAATTAAAGTTGGAATTCACAGATAAAATCTAAAGTCCTATGAAGATGAAGAAAAAAGCTAAAAAAACGATGCCCGTTGCGGCTTCCGTCACTTCGCTCTCTGCGGCTTCCGCCTTGACTCAGCCCCACGGCAGCAAGGCTCAGCCCCCTGTTCAAGCGCAACTTCATGTCGTCGACCTCAACCAAGAGGGTCAGGGGATCGCACGCCCAGATGAGGGACCCGTCGCCTTTGTCCCAGGCGCCTTGCCCGGTGAAATCTTAGATGCAAAGCTCATCAAATCTCATAAAAATTACAACGTCTATCGCCCCACTTCCTGGCTTAAAGAGAGCCCCGACCGGCAAAAACCCTTTTGCCCTATCTTCAAACAATGCGGCGGTTGTACCTTGCAACACCTCAGTCTCGAGGCGAGCGCGCTTTGGAAAGCAAAACACGTCCGCGATTGCTTGCTTCGCATTGCCCATATCCCCGATGAAACGCTCGACGAAGTGATGCGCCCTTGCCTTCAAGAAGCCAGTCCCGCGCTCGCCTACCGAAACAAAGTCAGCTATAGTTTCACCCAAAATGCCCAAGGTCTTTGCCTCGGCTTTTACGCCCCCCGCTCACATCAGGTCATCCCCGCGACACGCTGCGCCATTGAGCCCTCTAGTTTTTGGATTGTCCGAGAGACTTTGCAAGACGCTCTCAATGACGCAATTCGCCGTACAAGCAAGAACCGTGAACTTTGGAGTGCCTACGACGAAACAAAACACGAAGGTCTTTTGCGCAAGCTGGTTCTTCGCCGAAGCGAGCACCTAGGTCAGATCATGCTGATTCTCGTCACGAAAAATAATGCCTGCGACAAAAAATTCTTAAGGACGCTACCTGAACGTCTCAACCAGGCCCTCGAAAATCAAGGGCTCAGCGATCGCGTGACGAGCTTTTACCTCAACCTCCATGCACAGGCAGACAATCGCATTCTTGGCGATCATTTCGAATTGCTTTGGGGCGACGAACACATTTACGAAAGACTCTGTGGGCTCGATTTTCAAATTCGCCCCGCCTCGTTCTTTCAAGTTAATAGCCACATGACCGAGCGACTTTATCAAAGCGCTCTGGATCTTTCGAAACCTCAAACCCATCAGCTTGTCTTTGATTTGTACTGTGGCACAGGGACCATTTCTTCCATCTTCGCGACGCGTGCAAAAGAGGTGCATGGTGTCGAAATTGTGCCTCAGGCTGTTTTAGATGCCCGCGCGAACGCTTTGACGAATCATTTAGATCAACGCCTGCATTTTCATCTGGGCCGTTCAGAAGATATTGTCCCCGAGCTCATCGCTCAAGGCATTCAACCGGATCTGATTGTCTTAGATCCGCCACGCAAAGGCTGCGAGGCCTCTTTGCTCCAGTGCATCACTCAAACAAAGGTGCCCCAGATTGTGTACGTCTCTTGTCACCCCGCTTCCCTCGCTCGCGATCTCACTTTGCTCACCGAAAAAGGCTATGTACTCAAAGCCGTTCAGCCCGTCGATCTTTTTCCATGGACCAGCCATGTTGAGTGTGTAGTATTGATGTCACGTACAGGTGAATAAATAGCATAAGAACGGGGTTCTTGGACACTATTGAAGTGGCTGAGAGCTTCGTTTTTTGGTTTTTGAGGGGAAATTGGTTGATTTGGTCAGTTGGCGTGTGAAAATTGAGGATGAGTATGTGGGAATTGGTCGAGTGTGTAAAATTGCTAAAAAATAAATCATATAACTTATGTATTAATGTGATGTGGTATAATATAAACTAAAAGATAGCTGACTGCTAATTTTGAAGTGACCCCCGAAAGTTAGAGTTAAAAATCTAACTTTCGGGGGTCACTTCACTACGAAGAGGATATGAAAAGGCGCTATTAAGTGAGATTAAATGAATTAACAGTATTACTTGGGAGGAATTTAGCATGGCTACTTTTCAGGATTTTATGAAATTAGATAGGAATTTGAACGGAGGGATTGCATGGTAAGCAAAACAGATGCTATTGAGATAATAACATACGCTGAAGAAAGTGGAATTAACATATGGATTGATGGTGGTTGGGGAGTAGATGCATTATTAGAAGAAGAAACAAGAGTACACAACGATATTGATTTATTTGTGGAAGAAAGTAATAGTAAAAAGTTTATTGAAATTATAAAAGAAAAAGGCTTTGCTGAAGTTACAGAAGCATATACCACCACATCTCACACAGTTTGGAAGGATACTAAAGGTAGGATAATTGATCTTCATATATTTAAATTCAACGAACAAGGATACATTGTTTTTGAAGGAGAAGCATATCCCCCAAAAGTGTTTAGTGGTATTGGGAAAATAGGCGATAAAATGGTTAGATGTATTGATGCTGAAAATCAAGTATTATTTCATCTGGGATATGAGCATGATGAAAATGATATACATGATGTAAAACTATTGTGCGAGAGATTTAATATTCCTGTTCCGAGTGAATACAAGTAACTGACAAATTCCAATTTGTCTATCAATAGTGCAATAAATTAGAGTTAAGAGGAGGAATAGATGTGGCACGTTCTATTAGAGATTCCTTTTCGGGATTTGGAAGTGAACTGTTGGAACGAATAAGAAAAGATAGCAATGCAAGGCTAGATGAGGCTGCCTTTGAAGAAAGAGTCATTGGGATTGAAAAGGCAACTGCGGCTCTGAAGGAAGCCAAAGTTGAAGATGAGAAAATCATTTACCTTTTGCAAAAATATTGGGATTTACGCCTTAGCGAGGCAAAGGAATTTTTGCAGCAAGAAAGATACACTGAAGAGAAGTAAAGGATTCCTGTAGGTAAACATCTCAAAGATAAATTCCATTTAAGCTGAAAGTACATTCAGTTTAACTATACAAATTTAGTGGATATGTTCCTGCCTACCGATAGTGCAAAAAACGCCGTGGATATGTTTCCGAGAACGGGCAACTTCGAATGACATCAATTCTGTCCTCTCGAGCCACGTTGAGACGCTGTGTTTGATGACGCGGGTATAGATGGTAATTATATTGATGTATACAGTGGAATATAATCACAGATAATTCATAGAAACAAATCCCAGTTTGCTTAATTCTCAATAGTCAATTTTCTATCTCACTATAGCAACTCAAACCGGCTGTCTTTGCAGACGAATTTTTATTACCTATCTCCGCACCTGGCTTAAAACACACTCGTATGAGCCTATGGAAAACGTGAATGTAATTCTGTTGTGTTTTAACCTCGATCTTATGAATCTTCCAGTTTTTCTTCTTCTGAAGCCTTGAGACCTACCGTACCTGCTTCGCGACGGAAAGTATGGAA
>JAEWGS010000102.1 GCA_023388205.1 Bacillota bacterium | reverse complement strand
GCCTCACAGCGCGAGGACAGCTCAAACAATCAAAATGGTACGGGGAATAATTGGCGCGGTGGCGGACGAAATGGCCAGGGCGGCATGAGTTTTGGTTGAGTCGATTGAGCCGAGTCAAGTGATTGCGCAAAAAGAGATTGCTCTAAATTGACTGCTTAGGTGCGCGGGTTCAACTTAATACCTTGACGTTCAACTCAATACCTTGACACAGAAAAAGACGAAGCCTAGAATAAATAAGTTAATTCTGGAGTGACATATGTGCGGCAGGGCCCGTACACGTTGCTCTTTGAGAGGTGAAAATATGAAGAAGGACATCCATCCCGAGTACGTCACGTGCAAAGTGACCTGTGCTTGTGGTGAGACCTTTGAGACCCGCGCGACGGTGTCTGAGATGAAGGTCGATATCTGCAGCAAGTGCCATCCCTTTTTCACAGGGAAACAGAAGCTGGTTGATACTGGTGGTCGTGTGGACAAGTTCAAGAAGAGAATGGCCAACCGCTAATGCGGCTCAGGGGAGGCGATGCCTCCTCTTTTTTTGTGCATTTTAGAGGGGGCTTACGGATTTAGATCTGGCTTGAGGCCTTGGATCCGGTTTAAGGATATGGATTTGTCTTGAGGCGTCAGCCTGTAGACTGGGACTGCTTAGAAAGGAAGGTGCATTTTGCTAGCGCGAGACTTATACAAAGAAGTGATGCGAAGGCTGGAACGTTCTGCTTACGGAGATCGCGCCAAAGAATTGTCTTCGCGTTTGCTGCGTGATGTCTTAAATTGCTCGCAAGCGCAGCTGCGCTTTTCTGAGTTAGCCTTGACCGAAGAGCAGATACAAGATGTTTTAGCGTGTGAAGAGGCGCTTGAAAAAGGGCAGCCCTACGCCCAGGTCATGGGTTTTACAGAATTTTATGGTCGCACTTTTCGTGTGAGCCGAGAGGTTTTAATTCCAAGACCAGACACGGAAAGATTGGTTGAGCTCGTGCTCGAAGAAGTGAAGCTGAGTCTAAACCGGCGGCAGGAGACGATGAGTCGAACGGCGCGTTTAGAACATCCTTTGCGTTTGCTCGATTTGGGAACAGGCAGCGGCTGTATCATTGTGACTTTGGCGCTGGAATTGGCGTCTTTGCTTCAGCGTTTTGAGGATTGCATGATCTTTATGGCGACGGATATTTCTGAGGCGGCTTTAAGCATGGCGAAGCGGAATGCGGAAAATCTCGGCTTAGAGGACGGGCGCATCCAATTTTACTGGGCGAATGTGTTGACGCCGATGGGGATTGAAGATGGCGTTGAACGGGGAGAGAAGCAAAAGATGGGGTCCGTGTCCGAGCCCCTCAATACTGAATCTGGATCAATTTGCCTGCCACTTGACTTTCTTGTAAGTAACCCCCCTTATATTTCGGCTCAAGAATACACTGAGCTAGATGAGATGGTGCTTAATTTTGAGCCCAAAGTTGCCTTGACTGACGGCGCAGATGGCTTGGCTTTTTACCGAAAAATCGCAGCGTTGACAGCTTCTTTTAGATCGGGGACAAAGCTTTTTTTGGAACATGGATATAATCAAAAAAACGCGTTGAGAAAGCTCTTTGAGGAGCGAGGTTATCGAACGCTCGGACAATATCAAGATTACGGTGGGAATGATCGCGTGAGTGCTTTTATATGGGAGGCGAAAGCATGAGCTCAATCGAAAGACTGAATGTAGATGCCTTGCGCCATGAATTTGAAGAATGGCGAGAAATGTTGGCGGACCCCGAAGTGATGGACCAAAGGGAACGCTATTTAGATATCCTCAAACGCTACGGAGAACGTCAACTCGTCATCGATCAGGCGGATGAGCAGGACCGAAAGATTCAAGAAATCGAGGAGCTCGAGGACCTTTTAGCTGAAGAAGAGGACGAGGAAGCCTTAGCCTACTATCGCAGCGAGTTAGAGACGCTCAAAGAACAGTTGCTTCAGGTGCAGGCGAATTTGCGTTTGGCGTTGCAGCCGAAAGACCCGAGAGACGAGCGTGCACTTTTTCTGGAGATCCGTGCGGGTGCGGGCGGCGAAGAGGCGGCCTTGTTTGCGAGAACGCTTTATCGGATGTACACACGTTACGCGGAAGATCATCATTTTTCTTGCGAAACTTTGGAGTTGTCCGAGAGTGAGCAGGGCGGTGTCAAAGAAGTCGTCTTTCAAGTTAAAGGGTCCGGTGCTTTTTCAAGATTCAAATATGAGATGGGCGTGCATCGTGTCCAGCGAGTTCCGGAGACGGAAAGCTCAGGGCGTATTCACACATCAACTTGTACGGTGGCGGTGATTCCTGAAGCGGATGAAGTGGATGTCGTCATTGATCCCAAAGATTTGCGTATCGATACGTATCGCGCATCCGGGGCGGGAGGACAGCACGTCAATATGACTGATTCAGCGATTCGCATTACCCATATTCCTACGGGGCTCGTCGTGACTTGTCAAGACGAGCGCAGTCAAATCAAAAATAGGGATAAGGCGATGCGCGTGTTGCGGGCGCGCCTTTGGGAAAAAGCGCAGCAAGAACAAGAGGAAGAAAGGGCGGATGCCAGGCGTCAACAAATTGGTCGAGGGGACCGAAGTGAGCGTATTCGCACCTATAATTTCCCGCAAGGTCGTGTGAGTGACCATCGAATTGGACTCACTTTGTATAAGTTGGAAGGCACCCTCAACGGGGATTTAGACGAGCTCATTGACGCTTTGCGTGATGCGGAATTGGCAGAGGGGGCGAGCAGCGATGACACAAGCAACGCGTGAGGACAAGCCCCTCAAATTCAATGCGGATTTAAGTGGCGCTCAATCGTCCAAGTGGATTGATGAACATTCCTTTTGGAGCGGCGCGGATCTTTTGGCTGCAGAGGCGCTTCAGCGAGGAGAGTTGGTGGTTTTTCCCACAGAGACAGTGTATGGCTTGGCTGCGATCGCCAATTCTGATGCCGCGATGAGACGGATTTTTGAGGCCAAAGGTCGGCCCTCTGACAATCCGCTTATTTTACATGTGGCTAAGGCGGAGGCCGTGTTTGAATACTGTGAGGTTGAGGATGATCTGGCCCCTATTTTGCATGCTTTGACACGACGATTTTGGCCGGGGCCACTGACTTTGATTTTGCCCGCAAAGCCTGGAGTTTCTCGTGTTGCAACGGCCGGTTTAGATACGCTAGCGCTTCGCTGTCCAGATCATGAGATGGCGCGCAGACTGATCGATCTGACGGGTTTTGCGCTCGCAGCTCCGTCGGCGAATCGTTCAGGAAAACCCTCTGCGACTTGTGCGCGAGATGCCTTTGAAGACTTAGAAACTTCAATTTCTTATTGCATCGACGGGGGTGCCTGCGAGGCGGGGTTGGAATCGACGATTCTAGATTTATCCGTGCAGCCGGCTCGCATTTTGCGGCCCGGCAAGATCACACCAGAGCAGTTGAGCGCCTGTCTGTCAGAATTTGGCTGGCCTTTTGCTGAGGTGAAAAAAGGCGAGACTTCTGCCCCCGCATTAGCTGAAGGTGAACAGCCTAAGGCACCTGGGATGAAGTACCGCCACTACGCGCCCGAGGCACCCGTTCGAATTTTGCCAGATCTTTTGGTGGAACAGATGTGCTTCGTTTTAGAAAACGAATTGACGCGTCTTAAAAGAGAACAAGAAACTGTTCATTTGCTGCGTGAATCTGTAAATGAACCTGTAAATGAGCCTGTAGGTGAAACGCTTTTGGGAGAACACGATGTGATTCGCGTTGGCATTTATGCGAGTGACGCTTTTCGCAGGGCTTGGTCAACTCATTTAGTGAGAGCTTCTTACGAAGCCAAAGACATGCAACTCGATTGGATCACTTTTGCAGACGGGCGAGAAGATCAAGCGGCGCAGGGTTTGTTTCACGCATTGCGCGAACTGGATCGAAAAAAGCCCAAATTGATTTTTGTGCAAGATATGAAAGGTGATGGGATTGCGCTCGCCTATCGAAATCGCCTTCAAAAAGCGGCCGCTGGCGGATCGATCCCTCAAGCGATCCGAAGCGAAGCAGAAAAGTTGAATTAAATGCCCGCTGAGAAAAATCCTTTTAGTTTTGTTGAAGAAATGAGGCAGCTTTGTGATATGATATTTACGTTTGTGTAAAACTAGAAATGGTTTTATGGGACGGACTGGGCAGCGCTCGGTTTGACAAAGTATTTATTAACTTAGGAGGAAGATAAATGACAAAGTTTGTCTATCTGTTCTCGGAAGGTCAGGCAGACATGAAAATGCTGCTCGGCGGCAAGGGAGCCAACCTTTCCGAAATGACCAGCCTTGGGATCCGTGTTCCTTTTGGTTTCACGGTGACAACTGAGGCTTGTAACAAGTATCAGGTTGAGGGTTCACTCTGGCCTGAACTCAAGCAAGAAATCCGCGATCGCATGAAGGACGTGGAAAAAGAGCTGGGTCGCACTTTCGGAGATGAGCAGAATCCTTTGTTGTTCTCGGTCCGTTCTGGTGCGCCGGTCTCCATGCCGGGCATGATGGATACCATCTTGAACCTCGGTCTTAACGACGTTTCCGTTGTAGCGATGGCGAAGAACTCCGGCAATGAGCGTTGGGCTTACGACTCCTATCGTCGTTTCATCACAATGTTCGCGGATGTTGCAATGGATCTGCCCCGTGCTCGCTTTGACGAGATCATGGATCAGATGAAAGAAGATCGTGGCGTGCAGCTCGATACGGATCTGACGGCAGATGACCTCAAAGAGCTCTGCGACAAGTTCAAAGCGCTCTACGAGCAACTTCAGGGCGAAAAATTCCCGCAGGATCCCTATCTCCAACTTGAGACGGCGGTGGCCGCTGTCTTCCGTTCTTGGCAGAACGAGCGTGCGATTTTGTATCGCAAGATGAACGACATCCCCGAAAGTCTCGGTACCGCGGTTAACGTTCAGGCGATGGTCTTCGGTAACATGGGCGAAACCTCCGGTACGGGTGTGGCCTTCAGCCGCAACCCTGCGACGGGTGAACCGGGCGTCTTTGGTGAATACCTGATGAATGCTCAGGGTGAAGACGTCGTGGCGGGTATCCGTACACCGGCTAAGCTCGAGACGCTCAAGGACGTCATGCCTCATGCTTACGAGCAGTTCGTGGCCACGAGTGAAAAGCTTGAGAAACATTATCGTGATATGCAGGACATGGAGTTCACGATTCAAGATGGTGAACTGTACCTGCTGCAAACCCGTAACGGTAAGCGCACGGCTGCCGCTGCGGTCAACTGTGCGGTGGACATGGTCGACGAAGGCCTCATCACCAAGGAAGAAGCTATTTTGCGTGTTGAGCCCAAGAGCTTGGATCAGCTTTTGCATCCGACCTTTGATACGGCGGCTTTGAAGTCGGCTGTTTCTTTGACCGTTGGTCTCGCTGCTTCTCCAGGTGCGGCTTCGGGTAAGATTTGCTTTACCGCTGAAGAAGCTAAAGCCCGTAAGGACGCTGGTGAAGAAGTCTTGCTCTGCCGTACGGAAACCTCTCCGGAAGACTTGCAGGGCATGGTCTCCGCTGAAGGTATTTTGACCTCTCGTGGTGGTATGACCTCGCACGCAGCTGTTGTGGCGCGTGGTATGGGTAAGTGCTGTGTCTCTGGTGCGCACGAAGTGAAGATCGACGAAAAGAATCGTACTTTGACCATCGGTGAAAAAGTCTATGGTGATCAGGACGTTCTCTCGATCGACGGTTCGACCGGCCATGTGTACGAGGGCGATGTGAAGCGTTCTGCGGCAGCCTTGACGGGTAAGTTCGCGACCTTCATGAGCTGGGTCAATGAGATCAAGCGCCTCGAAGTTCGTACGAATGCTGATACGCCGGCAGATGCGAAGCAGGCCGTGGAATTCGGTGCAGAGGGCATCGGTCTTTGCCGTACGGAACACATGTTCTTTGGTGGCACCCGTATTCGTGCGATGCGTGAGATGATTCTTTCGAATACCGTCGAACAGCGTGAAAAGGCGCTCGCCAAGATCTTGCCGATGCAAGAAGAGGACTTCTATGAGCTCTACAAGATTTTGGACGGTCGTTCTGTGACGATCCGTTTCCTCGATCCGCCGCTCCATGAATTCGTTCCGAAGGAAGAAGCTGACATTGAATTGCTCGCTAAGGAAATGGGCCTGAGCGTCGAGAAGATTCATGCGGTCATCGAAGACCTCGAAGAAGTCAACCCGATGTTGGGTCACCGTGGCTTGCGTCTCGGCGTCACCTATCCGGAAATCTATAAGATGCAGGGCCGCGCGGTGATTCAGGCTGCGCTCCGTGCGAAGAAGGATGGCGTCCCCAATGTGCGTCCTGAGATCATGATTCCCTTAGTCGGCGAAGTGAAAGAGCTTGCTTATGTGAAGAAGCTCGTCGTCGAAGAGATCGAAAAGGTCTTCGAAGAGAAGGGTGAGCGTATCGAGTATCAAATCGGTACGATGATGGAGATTCCTCGCGCCTGCTTGATGGCCAGCGAAATCGCCAAGGAAGCTGAGTTCTTCAGCTTTGGTACCAACGACTTGACGCAAATGACCTTCGGCTTCAGCCGTGACGACGCGGGCAAGTTCTTGACCGAATACCTCGATAAGGGCATCTTTGAGAAAGACCCCTTCCAGGTCCTCGATCAGGCCGGTGTTGGCCAGCTGATTAAGTTGGCAGTCGAGAATGGTCGCAAGACGAATCCGCACCTGCATGTGGGTATCTGCGGTGAGCACGGTGGTGATCCGACGACCGTGAAGTTCTTGGATAGCGTGGGCTTGGACTACGTTTCCTGCTCGCCTTACCGTGTGCCGATCGCTCGTTTGGCAGCGGCGCAGGCTGTGGTTGAAGCGAAGAAGAAATAAGCTTCACTTTGATGCTTTAGAAAAAAGCGCTAGGTCTTTGGACCTGGCGCTATTTTTTTGCCCGTGATGCCTCGTGCAGCAAAATTTGCTTGCATCAAAAAAGCCCAGCCGACATAGAGCTGGGCTTTTGAGCGAATTAAAGTTTTGGATTTACTTTTTGCTAAATGCTTCGGCGAGTTCTTTGAGCGCATCGGCGTAAATATCGCAGCTCTTAAAGACTGTGTCGATACGGATGCTTTCGTTTTTCTGATGACAATTGCCTTCTTCACCGGGGAAAGCGGGACCAAAGGCGAGGCAATTCGGCACTTCCTTGGCATACGTTCCGCCACCAATCGCGATGGGCTCAGCTTTTTCGCCACTGATGCGACAGTAGATATTATTCAGGATCTGAACGAGAGGCTCGTCTTTTTTGTGATAAAGCGGTTCCGTAAAGCTTAAGTCCTCAATTTCAAAAGCGGACTCGGCCACTTTTTGATGAATGGATTGGGCGACATCCTTGGACTTCATCGTCACGGGGAAACGCACGTCACAATAAACTTCGCCGTGATCTTTTTCCAAATGCAAGATCCCTGTATTCAAGGTCAAGCGGCCGGAATCTTCGTCAGAGAAGTTCGCACCGATGCGCTGCCCGTTGTAATCCATACCAATCAGTTGACAGTAGGAACTGACAAAAGGATGGGACGCGTTCTTTTCTGCAAGGCGCTTCTCGGCATCACACATCGCCAAGGCAATGGCATTTTCAGCGTGCTCCGGAGTGGAAGCATGGCCCATGCGACCGATGACTTCATACGTTTCGACTTCGCCACTTTCATCGTTGACGATCTGGTACTCTGCTTCACCCGGAATGACGTTTTCTGCGAGACCGACATGGGCGCGAAGACTCAAATGGCTGTCGGGTTCGTAGTCGCTGCCATCCCAGACGAGCTTGAAAGCATAGCGTCCCTTTTCCGCGTGAATGACAGGGAAATTAGCATCTGCCGTAAAGGCCGCTTTGGGAATTAGGCCGTGCTTGCAGTAGTAATCCATACAGGCCATGCCCGTTTCTTCGTTACAACCGAGAATGAGCCGAACGCGACAGGGCGGCTCGTAGCCATCATCTTTAAGCAACTTCATGGCATAAAGCACGGTGAGCGCGGGTCCTTTGTCATCCATGACGCCGCGACCAATGAGCTTGTCTTCAGTGACTTTCATTTCAAAGGCTTCAGGCCAACCCGCAGCGGGAACGACGTCGAGGTGACACACTCCGGCAACCATTTCTTCGGTCTCGGGTCCGAATTCAACATAGCCACAGTAGCCATCCATATTTTCTGTACGAAAGCCCATCTGTTCAGCGAGTTTCAAAAATAGATCCAAAGCTGCTTTGGGCCCCTCACCAAAAGGTGCGCCTGGCTTGGCTTCACCCTCGACACTATTGATGGCGATGAGATCAGATAAATGCTGAATGAATTCATCTTTGTAACGTAGTGATTTTTGCATGTTAGCCTCCTTGTGCATATGCTTGCGCTCATTATAGACCAAAGTTTTTAGTGGTTGAGCTTGGCAATGGGGTTATAATGGAAAGAACGTAAAAGATTCTCGGGGTTTAGCCCGTCATATATAGAGGAGTCAACATGGGCTTAAATGAAGCGTTGATGCGTCGAAATTCACAGCGCAGGTTTATGGATCAGGTCATGAGTGAAAAAGCACTAAGCGCTTTTTTGGGTGGCCTTAATCATATTGAATTGTTGCACCCTAACGATAAATTGACGATCCGCTTTTTAACCTATGGAGAGGTCAAAGAGCGTTTTCCGAGCTACTATCGTTCACTGATTTATGCGCCTTATTATCTTTTCTTCTACGCAGAACAAAATGATCAAGTCATGGAGAATATTGGCTATCTGGGCGAGTTGAGTTCGCTTTGGCTGCAGATGAATGGGTATGCTTCGTGCTGGCAGGTCGTCAAAGGTCTTGAGCAGACCTTTTGGCCTCAATATGAGCGTGTACTTCAAGAAGATGAGGCAGCGCGAAAACAAGCGGAAGCAGAACGCAAAGAACGAGCGAAGCAATTGGAGGAGATGAAAATCGAACCCAAAGATCTCGTCAATGCGAACTTAGGCCAAGCACCAACTCAAAAAGAAGAGATCTCAGCCGCCGCAGCCTCAACTGATCAAAGTCTAGATCAGGTGGAACAAGCAGAAGCTTCAGCTCGAGCGGTGCAAAAAGAGAACAGCAAGAACGCTCCGGCATCTGAATCTTCAATTGAACTTGAGGCAGAAACGGAAGAGTTGATTCATTTCCCCAATAAGCCACTGGAACAAGTGTTTGCTTTTGGGATTCCGGACCGTCGCATGAGCGATGGCAGACCCGCCCCCAAAAAAAGTGTCGAGTCGCTTTTGATTCCAGGTAGCCCTGCGCCGTCTTGCGCTTTTTATGATCTCCTGGATGCTGCGCGCATGGCGCCGTCAGAATACAATGGGCAACCCTGGCGCTTTTGGGTGACGGAGCAGTGCATCCATGTCTTCATGAAACCGACGAAACTCTTTGCAACCAAATTGAGGCATCGCAATGAGCGTGTCTCGATAGGTTGTATGCTGGCCAATCTTTTTACAAAAGCGGAATTAGATGCTTGCCTGATCGAGCGCCGTTACGAGCACGAGCCTTTTGAGTCAATCAAGGATTTGACCTACGTGGTGAGTCTTTATATTCGCGAGCACTACGATTTGCCGTAGCTTTGAGTTCTTGAAGATCCGTTGCGTGCCTGAAGAGCTATCAAGTGCCCGCAGTGCTATCAAGTGCCCGAAGTGCCCTGAGCCCCAAGGTGAGATCACGTGCCCAAGGCGCCGGTGAGTCCCATTAGATCCGAGTGCACGAAAGCGAAAATAGGAAAAGCCGGCTGACTCGTCGCGAGAGGAGGCTGGCTTATTGGGGGAATCGAGGGACAATTCATGAGGATCGGGGCGAGTTGTAAGATAAAGTGAAATAAAAAGGCTCACAGCCCTT
>JAEWGS010000114.1 GCA_023388205.1 Bacillota bacterium | reverse complement strand
GTTAATCCGCTCTGTCAAGAGGGCGATTTGAACCTCCGGTGAACCGGTGTCCCCTTCGTGGGTCGCGAACTCGGCGATAATCTGCTGTTTTCTCTCTTTGTCCATAAAAAGGAATCCTCCTTAAAATTTACGTCCTGCATCGACGTCAGAGGTCGGACGATCCAAAAACCTCGGCGCAGGTAACCAGAAAATTTTACCACAATTCTGAGAATGTCACGGCACAAAAGCGTGCAAAGATTACAAAAAGAAAGAGAAAAGCGATAAGCCGGGTTCTGTCTTGGACGATCATCTATCTCGGTGCCGATTTGCACCGGCACTCAAGCCACCTCCACGGCGGGCCGAACCTCGCCTGACGGGTCTCCCCGTCTCGCCTCCACGGTGTTGCTCCAAATGGGGTTTACAGCACAATGAAATCTCTTCCATTGCAGGTGGCGCTTATCTCACCTTTCCACCCTGACCTCATCACGAGGCGGTCTATTTCTGTTGCACTTGCCTTGAAGTTGCCTTCACCGGCCGTTAGCCGGCATCCTGGTTCTGGGAGCCCGGACTTTCCTCATCGGGTCGCTTTCGCTCACCGAAGCGATCGTCTGCTTTTCTCGCGAAGGAGTCTATCAAAAAAGAAGGTCTAGCTTCAAGCTCCGTGATTCAAGCTCAGCGCTTCATACTCAAGGTCTCCCATGCGCGGCTTCAAACGCTACGCGGCTTCAAACGCGCGACCTCAAATGCTCAAGCTCAACTTTCTCGTTTCAGGCGATTGAGCTCTTGTTCATAAAGAGCGCACATTTGAGCACAAGCATCCGACGTCTTCCCCATGAGGTTCTGGTGTTTCAGTCCGCTTAAGAGCTGCTCTAAATGCTTGATTTTCATACACCGATACTTGTCAATGAGTGCCCTGAGGGATTCATCGTTTTGTTTTTTGAAAAACGCAAAAGCCTCGCTGGGCCAAGAAAGATGGAAGTCTTTGTCATTTTTTTTGGCATAAGCACATTCAATTAAGCGCGCTAAAAACTGAGGGGACTGACGCTGATCTTTGACGGGAGACCCAAGCGCCACAATCTGAGGCGCCACTTGCTTCCAATCGAAACACAGCGTCAGGTTTTGATAAAAATGCCCTTTTTCAATGATCAAATCATTGCGAGTCAGAGGAATTCCCAAGGCTTCAAAAAACAAGAGCACTTCAAGTTCCCTTCGTTGAGGAGAAAGATAAAATCGAAGTTGACACGGCTCATCCACAAACGCACTTGCGCTTTCTTGTTTAAGCTTTTCTTCGTGACAAGCGCGCTGGTACAAGATCTCCAGAATACTCAGGCCACCCAAGCCAGCTAAAACAACCGCGTCACCATTTTGCAATTGATGTTCCATTAAGCCTTCTGCAACAAAGCTTCTCAGTCTAGGATCATTCGCCCGCTTCCCCAAGCGCAAAAGCCCTTTTTGAATTGGTTTTTCAGAAATATCCGAGGCTTCGATCCGAGATAAAAGCGAAGCTTTTTGAGACAGCTCCTGCTTTTGCTCCGCGCACAAAGTTTCAAACCAACTGTAAAGATCGCGTCCAGCTCCTTTGGGCTTGCCCGCACTAGGTCCGCGAATTAAAGCATCCGTAAAGCCTAAAATCTGCGCCGCCAAATCGCAATGATCGCAGCCGATATCATGTAATTGCCAAGCATGAAAAGGGGCATCCTCAAGTAAAGCACAGCTTAAAGCCCACAAACGAAGACGACGAACCGTCGGCGATTCGTCGTCTCTAAAAACTCTAAAACACATCTGTTCCACACGCACCTCATGGGCCTCGTCAATCAATATAGCCTTTCAGCCTCTTGCTTCGACTTGGATGGCGGAGCTTTCGCAAAGCTTTTGCCTCAATTTGACGAATACGTTCACGCGTGACATCAAACTCACGCCCAACCTCTTCAAGCGTCCGCGTGCGTCCATCGTCAAGACCAAAACGCAAGCGCAAGACTTTTTCTTCACGCGGCGTCAAAGTCGCCAAAACCTCAAGCAGCTGCTCTTTGAGCAAAATATAAGCCGCCTGAGATTCAGGCGAAGGTGCGTCTTCATCCGGAATAAAGTCGCCCAAGTGGCTATCTTCTTCCTCACCAATTGGCTTCTCCAAAGAAACAGGTTCTTGCGAAATGCGCATAATTTCACGGACCTTGTCGACCGAAACCTGCATTTCTTCAGCAATTTCTTCAATCTCCGGCTCGCGTCCAAACTTTTGCAAAAGTTGTCTCTGCGTACGAATCAACTTGTTGATGGTCTCCACCATATGAACTGGAATACGAATGGTTCTCGCTTGATCCGCAATCGCACGGGTAATCGACTGACGAATCCACCACGTTGCATATGTTGAAAACTTAAAGCCCTTGGTATGGTCGAACTTCTCAACGGCCTTAAGCAAACCCAAATTGCCCTCTTGAATCAAATCCAAAAAGGTCATGCCTCGACCTGCGTAGCGCTTGGCAATCGAAACCACTAAGCGTAAGTTCGCTTCGCAAAGATGGTCGCGCGCTTCTTCATCGCCCTCTCGCATCGCCTGCGCCAATTCTTTTTCTTGCTCTGCGGTCAAAAGGGAAACCTTGCCGATTTCTTTGAGGTACATGCGGACGGGATCATCCACGCTAATGCTGTCAATCAGGTCTTCATCTTGCACTTCGAAGCCCGATTCACTGTCCTCTTCTTCACTGGTCACTTGAATTTCATGTTCTTCCAGTTTCGTAATCACATGGTCGACTTCTTCGAGATCGATGTCATTTTGCTCCAGCTGATCCATTAATTCGCGATAAGATAATTTGCCATCATTATCTTGAGCCACAGCAATCAAGCTGTTAATCAACTCATCGAAACTCATTTTCTTTCTCGCCATGAAGCACCTTCCTGATGTCTATTCTGTATTAAGCATAAAAAGCCTTATCTCAAAGACTTTGACACAGCTAGTTTTTATTTTTTCTCGTCAAATGCAGCGAGCTCTTCTTCCTAGCCTTCTATATCTCAAATTATTTTATTCAATTGACTGTCTTTCTTCGTTAAAAAGACGAACCGCTTTATTATAGCACACTTGTAGTTTTTCCCGCCTCGGATCATCGCTTCGCAGCCGTCCTAATTGATAGGCGTAATACTCTTTTTGGCGCTTAAAGTCTGCCACGCGAACACGCTTGAGTTGCTGCTCAAAAAGCTTCATTAAGTCACCTGATAAAAGCGGATCAAACTGTATGAAACGACGAGCCATCTCACTTTCTAAGCTTTCCCCTTTGACAGCGTAGTCATAAGCTCTAAAAAAAACCATGAGCTGATCTTCTGTGAAATGCCCTTTAAGCAAATATTTTTGCAAAACAGAAAGGCAATCTCGCCAAGGCTTAGATAATTCTTTCCGCGAAAAAGCCTCCGGATGTCGTCTCAAGGCCTCCGGCTCGTGATAGGCCACGACAATGAGATCGAGCAAAGCTGAGTGGGTCGGTAAAACAAGGCGCTCTTTTTGAGAAGCCTGCGCGCCATCTGCTGCCGTCTGATTTTGTTTTCCTTGTTGCTCGCCTTGATGATCTCTTTGATGGTCTCCTTGAATCGGCAAAAGTCCATGGGGTCGCTCTGATCTTGGTTCTGACCAATCCCCTTGTTCATGACCTGCTTGGGGCATTCTCGATTGAAAGCTCGGGTGAGATCCCAAAGACGCCGCACTGCTCGAGGCCAGCGCCACACTGGGTGAACTCGACTCAAAACGAGATTTGGATGCTCCTTTTTGACGCAAAGCCTCAATTTCTTCTGTCAAAACCGACGGACTCATCACGAGCTCATCTGCTAATTTTCTCGTGTAAACTTCACGCTCAAGTCGATCTTCAATACGCGCTAAAACGGCTGCGGCGGCTTTGGGATAGGTCAAGTCAGGGCGCTCTGACTTCTTCGCCTCCCGCCTAGCTATTTCCAATTCGTATTCAACCGCTGTGCTCGCATGATCCAAAAGACTTCTAAAGCGCTCCGCGCCCTCTTCTTTGAGGAACTCATCCGGATCTTTTGCCCCAGGAATCAATATGGGATAAGCGACGATGCCCACCTTTCGGAGCACGTCAATACTTCTTAAAGTCGCTTTCTGACCCGCTTCATCCGCATCAAAGCAAAGCCAAACTTCCTCGCGCATTTTGCGCAGCAAGCGTGCTTGCACCTCAGTCAAAGCCGTCCCCAAAACAGCAACAGCACAATCGAAGCCCGCGCGGTGCAAAGCGATGGCATCCATATAGCCTTCACAGATCAGCAAACGCTTGGAACGGCTTTTTTTCGCAACGTTCAAACCGTAAAGATGCCGACCCTTTTGATAAATCAAAGTTTCAGGGGAGTTGATGTACTTCGGACTCCTAGGCCTAGCTTGAAGCTCTCTCCCACCAAAAGCCAGCACTTGGCCAAAGGCATCCAAAATCGGGAACATCAAGCGGTTGGAAAAAATACAGTAAGTTCCTCTTTGCCCCTCTCGCCAAAGCCCCGAGGTCATCAGCTCTTCATGTGTAAAGCCTTTTGCTTTGAGATCTTGAATCAAGGCATCTGTATTTCTCGGACAATACCCCAAAGCAAAGCGGTAAGCCAAATCAGCTTCCACCTGACGCGCTTTGAGATACCGCGTAGCCACGGCACCTGACGGCTTTGAGAGCTGAAGCATGAAATACTTGGCGATTTCTTTGAGCAACGCTTTTTGGCGCCGCTTTTGCTCCGCCTGAGGATCGATGCGATCTTGGCTTTCTTCAATGGTCAAGCCCGCCCGATCCGCTAAAAAGCGCAAAGCCTCACCGTAGTTCAAATGCTCCATCTCTTTGATAAAGCTCACCACGTCTCCGCCTTTGTGACACCCAAAGCAATAATAAATCTGCTTCGTTCTTGAGACGCTGAAAGAAGGTGTTTTTTCGCCGTGGAAAGGACAAAGGCCGAAGAGGTTCGAACCCGAGTGCTTCTCTAAGCGCACATATTGAGAAATCACGTCGACGATATCATTCGCCTGTTTGATACGCTCCACTTCATGTGGTGGTATACGCCCCATGCAGCCTCCTCTCTTTGCGATCAATTTTGCGCGGTCTTTCACATTGTTCTTGTGCTGCGCTTCGTAAAAAAAGCGGAGGTCAAAGCCCCCGCTCAAGATTTCATTTAGGCTTCATCACTGACGGGCTTAATCACCGTCTGGATCGCTTCCTTGCGGAAGGTCATCATCGTTCTTGCGACGCTCGTCTCTATCGTGACATCGTTGTCTTTGATATTGACCACACGACCGACAATCCCGCCAATTGAGACCACGTTATCACCAGGCTTCAATTGACTTCTCATCTCTTTTTGCTTCTTTTCTTGCTTGCGCTGAGGGCGAATCAACAT
>JAEWGS010000017.1 GCA_023388205.1 Bacillota bacterium | reverse complement strand
CCACAAAATCATTAGACAGCAAGACGCAAACGGTGCAAACTCAGGCGCCAAGCGAAGCGACGACGACAACCGAGAAAAGAAGCGAAGCGACGAGCGCGACGAAAGAAAAATGAAGGCGCCTCGAGCTCTTTGGGCGCAAGAGATCCACGGATACTGATACAGGGAGTTTATTCTGAACATGAACCATCAAGACGAGCAGAAGACAATGGACGGCCAGGCCCATCGCACAGAACGCCTTGCCTTGATTTTTGGGGGTAGAAGTACAGAACATGAAGTGTCCTTGCTTTCAGCCCATACCATGGGTGCGGCGCTTGAGGCGGCTGGCTTTGAGGTCGCTTACGTAGGCATCACGCGGGAGGGGGCTTTTGTCCCCGTCCCTGAGGGACTCAAAGCTCTGCGCGAGGGAGACTGGGCGAAGCAGAACGCAGCGATTTCATCGCCTACGGGGCAGCTTCGTGACTGGTTTTTTACCTTGACTGCTGGCCCCGTTGCCTGCGTCGTGAATGCGGGCCATGGCAATGACATGGAAGATGGCAATCTACAGGGGCTTTTCCGCTTGTGTGACCTGCCTTTTACAGGGGCGGGTGTTTTGGCCTCGTCGATGGCGATGGATAAAGACATCACGAAGCGTATGGCTCGAAGTGCCGGTGTGCCGGTGTTGACGGACATCGTTGTATCGAGACAAGAGATCGCTGAGGATGAAAAGCAACTGTGCGAGCGCTTGGGCAAAGAACTTTCTTTTCCGCTCTTTTTGAAGCCTGCCAATGGAGGTTCTTCGGTCGGGACAAAAGCCGTACATACGAAAGAAGAGCTTCCAGCTGCACTTAGAGAAGTTGCGCTTTACGATGAAAAAATCTTGGCGGAGCCTTTTTTTGCCGCGAGAGAAATTGAAGTTGCCGTTTTGGGAAATGACCAGCTCTTGGTGGCTCAACCGGGCGAAGTCGTCAAACGAGCGGACGTTGAATACTATGACTACCGCACAAAATATGAGGATGCGTCCAGCTCCTGGCTCGAATGGCCGGCGGATATTCCTGAAGTGCTGGCGGAAAAAATCAAAGGCTACGCTAAGACGATCTATAAGACTCTAGGTATTGAAGGCTATGCGCGCGTTGACTTTTTTGTCAAAGGGGAAGAGATTTACCTCAATGAGATTAACTCCTTGCCGGGCTTTACGGAGATCAGCCTTTTCCCGCGCGCGATGGGTCAAGAGGGTTTGGATCTACCGTCTTTGATGACGCGTTTGGTTGAACTGGCTATGCAAGCTTATGAAAAGGATCGTCATGAACGACAAAAAGACCGCTGATACTTTTGGAAAAGAGCAGCTTAAGACCCGTTTAGAAAAAGACCTTCTCCAAGCGGCGAAGCGGGTTCGCGTCTGCTTGAGTCTCTCGCAAAAGCAGCGCTCTGAAGAAGATTGGGTCAATGAAACAAAGCTTCTCGGGGAAGGGCTGTTGACCCTTCAAAGAAGTGACGACGTCTTTTCTCAAAATTTTTCTTGCCTGCTTTTTTGGCCGCGAGAAGAGAGGGTGTCAGAAGGCACTGAAGCTGAATCCGCGAAAGCCCAAGTGGCGCCCGCCCAAGCGACGCCCGTCCAAGCGACGCCCGCCTTGCCAACATGTGAGGAAGCGTCTTTTGTTCTCATTTTGGTAGCGGCGGACCGCCTCGTTTTTTCTCGCGCGCTCGAGTCGCAGCGGTCGATACAGTTTTTTGAATTAAAACGTCGTGAAAAAACGGCTTACCGTGTCGCTTCGTCCGGACTGCAGCTGAGCTTTGATGTGAGGACGCTTCATATTGAATGTTTCGCTGATGAGCGAGAGGGTGATGTGGAAGCTTTTTATCAATTTGAGCTCGAAGGGAATACGGTAGATGCATCCAGAGGCCATTTGAGGCTACAATATGAAGCGTTTGATGCAAAAGACTCGAGCTTTGAGGACGCTTTTGATCGAGATGCCTTGATGAGATATTTTTCTCAAAGCGCATGGCAAGCCGCACTATCTTGCTTCACTCAAGATGCTGGGGCGCTGTGATTTTTGCTTGAGCTTTCGGCTCGGCGTCGTCTTTGCTCAAAAATAGGGAGTGACTCGACTCAAAAACGGGCTTTGCGCCACGAAGGAGAAGCTATGATCCGATTTGGTACAGGTGGCTGGCGTGCGATCATCGCCGACGAATTCACAAAAGAAAACATTCAGCTTTTGGGTTTAGCTTTGGCCCGCAAGATGAAAGATGAGGGTCGTGCGGACCGCGGTATTGTCATTGGCTATGACCGACGTTTTTTGTCAGACGTGGCGTCAGAATGGTTGGCTGAAGTTTTCGTATCTGAAGACATTCCTTGCTATTTGATGAACCGTCCTGCGCCGACGCCAATGATCATGTATGCGGTGGAGCATTACGATTTACATTATGGAATCGCGGTGACGGCCAGCCATAACCCAGCCATTTATAACGGGGTGAAACTCTTTACGACCAGTGGCAGAGATGCTGTGCTTGAAGTGACTGAAGATGTGGAGCGCTATATCGAAAAGCTCGAGACCGAGTTTGAAAAAAATGGTCGGCCCCAGTTTCAGTCTTTCTTTGAGCTGGAGCGCAGCGGCCGCATCTCTTATGTCAATGCCTTTAACCCCTATATCGACAGCATTTTGAATCAGTTGCGCCAAGACGTGATCCGTGATGCAAGCTTGCATATTGCCTGTGATCCCATGTTTGGTGTCAGCCGAAATGCGCTGCAGACGCTGTTGATGACGATGCGCTGCGAAGTCGATGTGATTCACGATAGTCACGATACGCTTTTTGGAGGCAAGCTTCCTGCGCCGAATGATCAAACCTTGGAGGCTTTGGTGGCCTATGTCAAAGATCATCACTGCGACTTAGGGATTGCGACAGACGGCGACGCAGACCGTGTCGGGATCATCGACGATCGCGGCCGCTTCATTCATCCGAATGAGCTCTTGGTTTTGCTCTATTACTATCTTCTGAAATATAAAGGCTGGCGTGGCCCCGTGGTGCGAAATGTCGCGACGACCGCGATTTTGGATCAGGTGGCAGCGGACTTTGGCCAGGAGTGCTACGAAGTGCCGGTTGGCTTTAAGCATATTTCAGAAAAGATGGATGAGACAAAGGCCTTGATCGGGGG
>JAEWGS010000104.1 GCA_023388205.1 Bacillota bacterium | reverse complement strand
AACCAAAGGAGCTTGTCTTCATCAAAGACCGCAGGTGCCTTTTGAATGCCTTTGATCGAAAAATGTTGCTTGAGTTCTTCGAGCGAGAACATTTCTTGAGTGCCAGAAGGAGACCAGCCGAGCAAAGCCAAGTAGTTGACAATTGCTTCTGGGAGATAGCCGCGATCGACCAGTTCTTCAAGAGAGGTTGCGCCGTGGCGTTTGGAGAGCTTTTTGCCGTCTTTGCCATTGATCAGAGGGAGATGCACGAAAGTCGGCACCTCATAGCCAAAAGCTTCGTAAAGCAGGACGTATTTGGGCGTGGAACTCAGATACTCACTGCCGCGAACGACATGAGTAATGCGCATATCGTGGTCGTCGATGACGTTGGCAAAGTTATAGGTAGGGAAGCCGTCTGATTTGATGAGAATCTGATCTTCAAGGGTCTCATTTTGGACGGTGATCGTGCCAAAAACGGCATCTTCGTAAGACGTTTCACCTTCGAGCGGCATTTTTTGGCGAATGACGAAGGGGAGACCTTTGGCGAGATTTTCCTCAATCTGCTCCTGACTTAAGTTGCGGCAGTGGCGATCGTAACCCATGAAATCGCTTTGCCCATCTTGTTTCATTTCTTCTTTGAGGGATTCGAGACGCTCTGGGGTACAAAAACAACGGTAGGCTTTGCCTTTTTCGACGAGCTCCAAAGCGCGTTCCATATAGACTTGCTTGCGCTCACTTTGGACGTAAGGACCACAGTCCCCCTCTTTGCCGGGGCCTTCGTCGTAGCCGAGACCGGTCATATCGAGGGCCTGATAGATTTTATCTAAGGCGCCTTCGACATAGCGGCTTTGGTCCGTGTCTTCGATGCGAAGGACAAAGGTGCCTTGCATCGACTTGGCAACGAGATATTCAAACAATGCGGTTCTGAGGTTTCCGATATGCATAAAACCGGTCGGACTTGGTGCAAAACGCGTGCGCACCTCAGAAGTGTGGCTCTTGATTTCGCTCATCATGCTGTTACTTTCCCTGCTAAAATGGTTTATAAACTAAGCTTAAATTTTAACACAGGCGGGGACTCTAAGCCTGCTGATTTGGAGAATCTTTGGGGGGCCTCGGCTCCTCAAGAGACGACATTTTTTTTGAAGGATAGGGTCTATCACAAGGATAGGGCTTATCGAATGGTAAAAAAGGGAGTGCTTTGTGTACGGCTACGTCCGACCCGAAAAGAGTGAACTTAAAATCAAAGAATTCGCGCGTTATAGGAGCGTGTACTGTGGGCTTTGCCACGAGATCGCGAGGAGCTGGGGGCAGTGGCCGCGTGTGACTTTGAGTTACGATTTGACCTTTCTGGCTTTGTTGCTTCAATCTTTCGTTGAAGATGAAGCGCCGCTGGAGATGCGCCGTTGCCTGGGGCCTGTCGGACGAAAAAAGCCCGTCCTCTCTGAAAGTCCGGCTTTGAAATACGCAGCGGCCCTTTCGCTTTTATTTGCCTATGAAAAATTCAAGGATAACCGAGCCGATGGAGAACATGTGCTCTTGAGCCGAAGCGGGCAAAGGCTTTTCGCATCGACCAAAAAACGCCTCGACCACTTATACCCGAAAATGACCATCTGGGTTGAAGCGGCGATGGAATTGAGTAGAGATATTGAAACAGGTAACAGCGGTTTTGAAGGGGAGCGTTTGGATGCGGGGGCAGCCTTGCGGATGCTCTATGCGCGGGCTTTACCGCGCTTGGAACAAATTCATTCGGAGCTTCATTCGGAGCGCCCAAAGCGATCTTCAAAGACGCGTTCTTCTTCTTCTTCTTCTGCTGCGCAGCTTGATCTCGAATCTGATGTCGATGCACATTGGATTTTAGAGCTTTCAAATTTGTTTTCTTCGATGGACGCATCTCTATTCGAGAATCCGGCGGCTGTAGACGCGAGTGTTCAGCAAAGGCCCCTTCAAAAACAAAGCATGATGCCGCCTAAGCTCGCCCAGATTTTTGGCGCATTGTTGGCGATTTTATTGGCCGCGGCGCCTCTGCCAGAGTCTATCGAGATGAAATGGCGGGTCTTTTTAGCTCAAGTTGGACTTAATCTAGGTCGCTGGGTTTACGTGATGGATGCGGTGGACGATTTCAAAGAAGATCAACAAAAAGGAAGAAACAATCCGCTGCGGACTTTGGGCGAATGGGACAAGGTCAAAGCACAAGCGGAATTTTGGCTGACGCAGTTTGAAGCGCAGCTTGACTTGCACATGCAAGTTTTACCATTTGCTCAAGACGGGGCAATTTTAAGTAATATTATTCAAATGGGATTGCCGGGGGTTAGGCTGCGTCGCTTGGCTGAAAAAGCGCTGCCGCGACTTTGATGCATATAAAGCGAGACCCCTGCGCCATCAAAAGGCTGCGACTGGGGTGCGACTTACGGCGAAAAATAAATTTAGGAAATAATTTACGAAACGCTCCTGCAGTCAAAGTAGGAAACGGGTATGATTGAAAAGGTTTGATGATGTGCGCCAACGTATCTTTTAGGCGCGTACGTCAAGTGAGGAGGATGAACTTGAAGAATCCGTATGAAGTTTTGGGCGTGCGTCAGGGTGCGAGCCTCGATGAAATCAAAAGCGCCTACCGCGAATTGGTCAAAAAATATCACCCGGACAAATACAAAGACAACCCGCTAGAATCTCTGGCACAAGAGAAAATGCAAGAGATTAATGAGGCTTACGATCAGATCGTTTCTGGCCGCGCCTCTCAAAATACGAGTCAACAAAATACGTATCAGCAGTGGCAAGATCCGTTTGCAGCTTATCGCCAGTTTTATCAGCAAAATCAGCAAAATGCTCATCGTGGCAACCCTTATGGTCAGCGTCAAAATGGCTATTACAATGGGTATGGGTATGGCTATAACAGAGGTTGCGGTGGATCGGGAGGCAGTTGCTGCGATATGCTCTGCAATTTGTGCATCTTAGATAGCTTGTGCGAGTGCATGGGCGGCGATCTTTGTTCGTGCATGTAAGCGCGGACAGCAGCTGCGTTCGTGCCGTATTTGATACCGTGCTTGATGCCGTGTTTGAAAAGTTGAGAGCGAATCAAAGATGCCTACTAAAGATTTTTTGACATCGAGTCGTCGACTGGCTCAAGGTGGAATTTTTCTTGCCTTGGGCCTCTTGCTTTTACTTGTCGCCCGCATGAGTCCGCTGGCGGACCTTTATATTTACGCCTTGATCTGTGTCCTCTTGTGCGAAGAGTGCCGTTTCTTCGGTATGCGAACGGCTTTGTTTTGGGCGGTCGCTTTGGGCATCTTGTCTTTTTGGGTGAGTCCGCCACCGAGCAATTTGGCTTTGCTCGTTGTTTTTTTACCTTATGCGCTATTTCGTGAAGGGATGCAAAAACTGTTGGGCCAAAGGCCTCGATTGATATGGGGACTCAAGTGGCTTTTTGCGATGTTTTTGCTGCTGATTTCCTTCTTTTTCGCACGCTTGGTCCTAGGTGATTTGGTATATCAGGCGATCTTGCAGCGTTACGAAATGTGGTGTTCGCGATTCGGAAGCGCTTTAACCTTGCTTTTGGGTGTTTTGGGTTTTAGTGTGCTGTTCTTTTTGTTCGACCGATTGTTGACGCAATTCTTGTCCTGGAGTGGCAGGATTTTGGAGAGGCGGCGACCTTAACATAGAGTTGTGGTATCTGATCGCTTTGCATTGGAGCTTAAAGTGCGGTCTTGAAAAGAGGTCTTAAAGGCCTCTTTTATTTTGCGCTTTCCTTTGCCAAAGCCTGTGCAAGCGAGTACAAAAACGAGCTGTGTGCAGCGACAATTTCACAGCAATGATGAGGCCCAGAAGAATTGAAAAAGCGAGCGTCAAATGAAAGAGTCTAGGGTAGCGCTCATAGGTTTGGATGATCCATTCAAATTGAGTGAAAGGCGCATAGACAGTCTTAGCGGCAAGAGCTTTAACGAGAATAACTGACCCGTTTTCCAAAGTGAATTCAACGGTCGCAACGGGCGTTTTTTGACGGATCGGAAGTTTAAGATTTTCCAAAGGGTAAATATGGATTGAGTTTTGAATATACGGCCGATCTTTGGGGTGCACAAAATAAATATTTTCAGCGACAGTCAAGGGCACGCTGACATCATTGATTTCAACGTGATGTGACCGTAATTGTTGACTGCTCACCAAGCTGTCTTTGACCCAAAGCTCAGAAATTCGCCGAATGATCAAACGAAGGTCTGCGATTTGCTGGCTTCGCATCTGAGCGACTTTGGCTGAGAGACTACGAGCAGAATCTTTGCTTGTTCCCTGGAGAAGCTGCGTGCGCAATAAAAGCGCCTCCGTGTCCTCTTCTGTTGCATTAAATTCTTGCTGCAGGTAGATACTCACGTCAAAACCTTCGCAGTGAAAGGTTAAGATCATTTCATGTTGATCGAAAAATGCGGTGGTGGCAGCTTGGGGAATACGCGAGGGCCACAGGTCACTCAAAAGACTGAGCGGTGAACTGAAAGCTTCGAAAAGATCTTTTGAAAACCATGTTTGGGGGGCGGTGCTGAGACGATCACTGAGCTGTTCGATGCTGCTGATGCGCGCCCAAATAAAGAGAAGATCTTGGCTGCTCGTCACGATGGAAGGGGTGCTGGGCAG
>JAEWGS010000095.1 GCA_023388205.1 Bacillota bacterium | reverse complement strand
TTATACCTCACCCATTCCAAACACAAGCCCTGCGGTGGCATGGTTTTGCCGAGCACTTTACGATCCTTTTGTTCAATCCCAATCAGCACATCTTCTAAACGCAACTTGTGCTGGCCGATATAAATCATCGTCCCGACGACAATGCGCACCATGTTGTACAAGAAACCATTTCCTTGAATTTCAAAGCGGTAAAAGTCCCCCTCCGGACGCGAATCCAAGCTCAGCCTCGTCTGATAAATTGTTCGAACCGTCGAGCCCTTGCAATCTGAGCCGCTCGCCTGAAAGGCTTTGAAATCTCTTGTCCCAACAATCGCAGCAATAAAGGCGCGCATCGCTTCAAGGTCGAGCGTCGCCGGCACAAAAGTCGCATAACGCGACCAAAGCGCTACCGGAGTACGTCCTGTATAAAACGAATAGCTGTAGCACTTCTCAATCGGATCAAAGCGCGCATGAAAGTCCTGCGACACTTCTGCCGCCTTCCTCACCGTCACCGTCGCGGGCAACTGCGTATTTAAGGCCAAAGGAATTTTATCCGTCGGAATTCGCGCCTCTGTCTCAAAATGGGAAACGTGCCCTCTCGCATGTACGCCCGCATCCGTTCTGGAGCAAGATGAAATACGAATGGGCTCTTTGAAAATCGCCAAGATCGCTTTTTCCAGGGTCCCCTGAATACTCGGCGCGTTCTCCTGGTACTGAAATCCTGAAAAATCACTGCCGTCATATGAAACCAGAAGCGCTATTTTTCTCATTGGATCAGCCTCCGTAGTATTGCAAGACAAAGCAGAAAGCGATCACCACCACACTTGCCAGTAAAAAGAGATAGTCCTTAGTTTCACTTCGAATCACGCGAAGTCTCGTTCGACCCTCTCCGCCCGTGTAGGCCCTCGCTTCCATCGCAATCGCAAGTTCCTCCGCCCGTTTAATCGCGTGGACAAAAAGAGGAACAATGATCGTCACTAAACCTTTGGCTCGATGCATCAAAGAACCGTCGTCGTAATTGGCACCACGCGAACTTTGTGCGCGCATAATCTGCTCAGCTTCATTGCCAATCGTCGGAATAAAGCGCAAAGCGATCGAGATCATCATCGCAATCTCATGACAGTTGACCCCAAGTTTTCGCAGCGGCTTGAGCACATCTTCGATCGCTGCAGCAAGCACCAAGACCGAGGTCGTATGTGTGAGGAGCACCGCCGTACTCGTCACAAGAAGGATCAAGCGCAAGACCATCAACAGGCCCATCATCAAACCGTCTTGACGAAGAGCCAAAGGTCCCAATTGCAATAATATCGGCCCGCTGCCCGAAAAGGCGTTAAAGATAAAAGCAAAGGTCGCAAGAAATAAAATAGCTTTGAGGCTCTTTCCCAAAATACGAAGCGGTATTTTCGCCAAAAGCGTCAAACTCAGCACAAATAAGGCGTAGAGGCCGATTGAAGCCGCTTTTGTAAAAAAGAAAATCACGATCATGATCACGAAGGACAAGATGATCTTGAGGCGCGGGTCTAGGCGATGGATCAGCGAATTTCCTGGAATGTATTGACCTAAGGTGATTTTCACTAAAACGCACCCCCTTTGAACAGGTGGTCTGTTGTTTCGTTTGATTCAAAGGCGCGTGAATCGGGCTCGCGCGAATCAAGAGTTTGCGGATCGGGCTCGCACGAATCAAGCTCGAGGGCCAAAGAACGCGTGACTTTCGCTCCAGGCGCCACCGCAAAAGACGAGATCAGTCTCTTCATCCAAGAAAAAACCTCTTCAACAGAAAGCAAGTCGCCAAGCTCCATGAGAAGCTCGCTCAAGTCCACCTTTTGAGCCAAAACGCCCTCTTCCTTGAGCGTTTGCAAAAAAGCCTGTATGAATCGTCGTGTCACTGGCGCCTCAAGCGCATTTTCTTCGAGCAAGTCCGTCTGGCGCAACACTTCTTTGACTGACGCTTGGATCACTTTTTTACCGCCGTGCATCAAAAGAACTTCGTCCGCATAATTCGCAATATCATCCACATCATGACTCACCATAAGAATCGTCTTTCCCATTTGGGTCAGCGAACGAACAAGTGTTAGCAGCTGCCGCTTTGCAATCGGGTCTAAACCCGCCGCCGGCTCATCCAGCACGAGAATGTCTGGGTCACTCGCCAAAACGCCCGCCAAAGCGGCGCGGCGCATCTGGCCTCCAGAAAAAGAGAAAGGCGACCGCTCATAGTCGGATTCCGTGAAGCCCATCAATTCTGCCATCTTGCGGCTTTGGCGCAAGGCTTGCTCCGCTTCAACGCCCAGCGCGATCGGACCGAAGCTAATGTCTGCAAGAAGCGTTTCGGCAAAGAGCTGGTGCTCTGGATACTGAAAAAGCAAACCGATCTGACGCCGCAATTGTTTGAAGTACTTCGGGTCTGAAGCATCTATACCCAGGACCGTGACGCGACCACTTTGTGCGCGCAAGAGCCCGTTGAGATGCATGATCAGCGTTGACTTTCCTGAGCCCGATGCCCCTGCTATAGCCAACACCTTTTGCGGTTTAATTTGAATATTGAGGTCAAAAATCGCGGGGGCTTGCTCCGGCCGAGAACCTTCATAGCGGTGACTCAAATGCTCGATATGAATGACAGGATCGGCGCTGGCCCATTCCAGGCAAGGGCCGGAAGTGCTTGAGCGCGCATCATCGCTTTTGGAGCGCGTATCATCAGCGCTCGGGCGCTTTGCATCAACGCTTGGGTTCTTTGCATCCGTCTCCGAAGCGTTTAACTTTTCATCAAGAGCCTTGGCCTTTTCTGCGGTTTCAGCCACAGGCAAAGCGCTGAGCACATGTTCTTTGTCCCATTGAGAGGAACTTAAATAGCCCTGATCTTTGATCATCTGATAAGCAGCAGCGGCCAAGTGTCTCGGGTCGAGTTCCTTTGGTTTCAAGGTCAAAGGGACATCTAGATGTCGAGATAATTTTCGAAGCAAGTGGATCCCTGGCGGCACATCGAGGCCAAATTGTTCCAAATCTTCTTTCGCGAAAAACTCATGAGGTGGCAAATCGTAGTGAATTTTTCCATCTTGCATCAAAAGGATCCGGTCCGCCGTGAGCGCTTCTTCCATGTAATGCGTCACCAAAATCAAGGTCAGCTCATGACGATGTCGCAGCGTCTGAATAAAGGACAAAAGTTCATGGCGCATTTTAGGATCCAGCATACTGGTCGCCTCATCTAAGATAAGACAAGACGGATTCATTGCCAAAATACCTGCAATCGCCAATTTTTGCTTCTGCCCACCAGAAAGCGAGGCCGGCGGCATCAGCCGCAAAGAGTCCAGCCCTAGCAATTGGATCGTCGCATCGACGCGCGCCTGAATTTCTTCAGGTGGAATCCCCAAATTTTCTAGTCCGAAAGCGATGTCTTCTTCAACCGTCGTACCGACAATTTGATTATCTGGATTTTGAAAAACCATCCCACAGAGTCGATGGATATCCTTATGATTCTTCTGGTCCAAAGAATCACGACCATAGATATAAACACGCCCCTCATCCGGCAAAAGCAAGGCGTTCATGTGCCGCGCCAAAGTCGATTTACCCGAGCCGTTCGCGCCTAAAATTGCGACAAACTCTCCTGCTTTGATGTCCAAATTGACACGGCTCAAAGCATCTTCACGACCCGAAGCCCCATCCTCATAAGCGAAACTGACCTCTTTGAAAGATAAGATCGGTTCACTGGGCTGTAAGGCGTTCAGGGTCGGCGTTGATCGATTGTTGTGGATTTCACTCATCTAGTTTCTCTCAAAATCAAAACAGGATTAAACGTGCCCTTTATTTTAAGCGATGCGCCCTCTCAAAGCGACGCGCAAAAGCACAAAAAAGCCCCGCAAAGATGATCTTTTGCGAGGCTTTCATTCTTTTCATCAATGAAGCTAATAGAATCTTCTCCGTCAGCTTCTAGACAAAACAAAGCGAATTGACTTCACAAGGGGAAGTCGAGCTTACTTCGTCAATTCTAAGCGGGCCATCTCGGCACCGTCGCCACGACGACGACCCAACTTGATGATGCGCGTATAGCCGCCATTGACGTTTTCAAAACGCGGGGCAAGCTCATCAAAAAGCTTCACCGTCGGGCTCAAGCGCTTGCCGTTTTCATGCAAAGTGGGCAAGCTTCTCAGCACACGACGACGGGCAGCCAAGCGACTGGGGGCGTCCACGCGCACTTCCTTCGTCTTGAGTTCGCGCTCAACGACATCGTATTCCTTGCCGTTTTTGCTCGTCTTATGCTGCAAGACCTTATTGCCCTTGCCGTCGAGCTTCGCAGCGGACACTACGACCTCAGCGGTCTCAAAATTATTCACTTCTTTGCTCGCCAGACGAATCATGCGCTCAGCAATTGCCTGAGCTTCCTTCGCACGGAAGAGCGTCGTTTCGATAGATTCTTTGATGATCAAATTCGCGACAAGTCCGTTCAGCATCGCCATACGGTGGCTCACGCGACGACCCAATTTACGATTACGGGGCATCTTATCCTCCTAAAAGTGTTCTTGTTTCGAGGCCTAAGCCTTACTCTGTCTGACTCTCCGCGAGGTTCAAGCCCAGCTCAGCAAGCTTCTCCTTCACCTCTTCGAGCGACTTCTTACCAAAGTTTCTGACTTTCTCCATGTCATCTTCGCTGCGGACAATCAAGTCGCCAATGCGATGGATACTCGCACGCTTCAAGCAGTTGTAGGTGCGCACGCTAAAGTCCATATCCTCGATTTGCGTATCCAAAATCTGATCCGCCACAGCTTGTTGCTGAACAGGAACTTCCACTTCGGCCACTTGAACTTCACAAAGACCCACAAAAGTCTTCAAGTGTTCCGTCAAGATCGCCGCTGCAGAACTCAAAGCAACATCCGCAGCAATCGTGCGATCGGTCTGAATTTCCATCGTCAACTTGTCAAAGTCCGTCACTTGACCAACACGGCTGTTCTCAACCGCAAAATTGACGCGACGGATGGGCGTGAAAATAGAATCGATAGGAATCACTCCGATCGGCTGATTCGCCCACTTATTCTGATCCGCTGTGTTATAACCATGACCTGTACAAATCGTGAATTCCACGCTCAGACGCGCTTTACCATTCATCGTACAAATCACTTGCTCGGGATTGCGAATTTCAACTTCTTCATCAGCCAAAATATCGGAGGCATAAACCTGACCGACATAGCCTTCTGGCTTATTG
>JAEWGS010000112.1 GCA_023388205.1 Bacillota bacterium | reverse complement strand
GATAGTAATTCATCGGACGCCACCAGGTATTGATGATCCAATTGCTGCGACGAATATTGCCGAGTTCACCGCTTTCGACGAGTTCTTTGATCTTACGATACAAAGTGTTTGTACGCTGATTGAACATAATCGCAAAAGGCACCTCCGGATGAGCTGCGGCGCACTCATTCATCTTGCGCACAGACAGCGCGTCGACCCCCGCAGGTTTCTCGCAAAGAACCGCCTTGCCTTTTTCGATGCAGTAGATCGCCATTTCAGGGTGCAAGTAATGGGGCACCGTCAAAATAAAAGCATCACAGTCCGAGTGATCCACCATATCTTTCCAGTCCTTGTAAAAAGGCACGTCCGGATATGTTTCACGGCAGACTTTTTCTTTCGCCTCGTCAATGTCGCAAAGAGCGCCCAAAGCCGAACTCTCAGGACAGGTCGGGACCTTCGACGCTGCATCATAGGGTGTGCTCAAGAAACGCGCGTAAGCACCTCCTTGATTACCAATGCCGATTAAGCCGTAGCGTACTTTATTCATATGCTTCTCCTCACTAAACTTAAATGTATTTCAAATACATTTGTGTTCCAAATTTTGATCGATATGACCCAGCTTTAACCTTTTTGAATCGAGTCTAAGCCTTCGGGTTGTATCGAGTCTAAGCCTCCGGGAATTCTTAGAGCATCAACGCCCATGCACGCAAGTTTTTTTCATGAAAAGTGGCTTCGCTGATACCTTCATAATCTTCAACGATGTGCTTCATGCCTTCCGTGCTGCGTTTTATGATCATCCACCCATGTGCTCTCGCCGAATGACTTCACTTATGCGCGTTCACCGAGTTGCGCCAAAATCTCTCGCAGCGCTTGGCACTGTGCCTTAAAGGCTTTGACCCCCGCCCCATCGACATCGGCTTCGCGCACCACGTCCTCAGGCTTATGTTCAAGGGCTTTGAGCGTGCTGAATTCAACGAGATGCGGTTCCAAAGTTAAGAAGCCTTCATAGTTTTTCTCTTTGAAAAAACGCCCGAGCAGTTCTTGAATGTGCCCATCTCCTGTGCCGCACAAAACATTGCTTTGGTCACTTTTAAGCGCATCTTTGATATGGATCTCTGCGACATAGTTTGCCAGAAGCTCATAGCCATGAAGCGGATCCGCCCCACACTGGACAAAATTAGCAAAGTCAAAGGCCGCTTTGAAATGAGGCGCATCCAGAGCCTGATGGATCTCTAGACAGCGCTCAGGAATATCACCGTAAATATCTTTTTCATTTTCATGAATCAGCAATACATCGTAGCGCTTCGCAATATCGATAAAGCCGCGCAGCTTCTCAATCACCTGCTCTTTATAAATCTCTGGACGCTCACCCTCGGGCATAAAAAAGCTAAACATCCGGATGAGACGGCACTTCGCACGCTGCGCCATTTGGCAAAAGCGCTCCAACAGCTCAAGCTGCTGCTGATAAGCCTCATCATCTCGAATATCAATCTTGCCAATTGGACTTCCAATACTCGCAATCTGAATCCCTGCCGCGTTCAACTTAGGCAAAATTTCTTGCTCAAAGTCTTCGAGCGTGTAGTCTTGAACGCCGCGCCCATTCGCCGCACGAAAGCAGAGATAGTGCATATCTAAATCCTGCAAGCATTGGATTTGAACATCCAAACTTTCATTGATTTCATCAGCGAATCCAGATAGATCAAGTTGTCGTGCCATAAATCCCCCATCTCAAAGTTCTGACGATAACTGAAATTAAAATCCATATATCCAAGTTTAATTTCAAAATTTTTAAAGACTCAAAATTAAAAACTAGAAGGATTTTTCTCAGCTAAGTTCGCGTAAAAGGTACCGCTTGTCGACCCTTTCATAACGTAGTTTAATCTTGCGAATTACAAGCTTCAATAGCTTTATCGAGCTTTGATCTAGAAAAATTTCAAAGCCCCTCAATTAAGCTATAAAACAAAAAATCGTAGGATTTTCTCAAAAGAAAATGAAAAAATTTAGTGCTTTCCTGCTTTAGAATGGATCATTGAAGTAAAACCTACATGGATGTGTAGCGGAGGTTCACATGATTGATTTCAAAGCCAAGCCTTTTAATCTCGACGACGAAGCCATTCAATGGGTCAAAGAGACCATTGAGCACATGTCTTTAGAAGAAAAAATCGGCCAACTCTTTTTTAATATGGGTTCAAGCCGCGATGAAGACTACCTTAAGATGACGGTCCAAAAGTACCACATCGGAGGTGTGCGCTATAACCCCGGCAAAGCCGCTGAGATTCGCCGTCAGAATCAGGTCCTGCAAGAAAATGCCAAAATCCCTCTCATCATCGCCTGTAATACAGAATCAGGCGGCAACGGCGCTTGTACCGACGGAACCTTCGTGGGCGACTGTGTCAAAATCGGCGCCTGTGAAGATGAGCGCTACGCTTACCTCATGGGACAAGTCGGTAACCGTGAGGCTTCGGCGATTGGTTGCAATCTTTCTTTTGCACCGCTCAGCGATATCAATTACAACTGGAGAAACCCCATCATCTCGAGCCGTAGCTTTGGCAACACCCCTGAACTCGTCTGCAAAATGACCCAGGCTTATTTCAAAGGCGCCCACGCTGAACGAGACTTCGACTGCCCGACTTTTGCCTGCGCTGCGAAGCACTTCCCCGGCGACGGAATCGACGAAAGAGACCAGCATTTGAGCAACTCCGTCAACAGCCTGGACTGTGATGCATGGATGGATACCTACGGCAAAGTCTATAAAGGCCTGATCGATTTAGGCCTCGAAGCCATCATGGCGGGCCACATCATGCAACCGGCCTGGACACGCAAGCTTAATCCTGGAATCAAAGACGAAGATATCATGCCTGCAACTTTGTCCAAAGAGTTGCTCACGGGTCTGCTTCGCGGCGAACTCGGCTTCAACGGCATGATTTTGACGGATGCCTCTCACATGGTCGGCCTGACCTGCATGATGAAGCGCTGTGATGTTTTGCCGCACGCGATTGCCGCGGGCTGTGATATGTTCTTGTTCTTCAATGATATGGAAGAAGACTTCGGCTACATGATGGACGGCTACAAGAAAGGCATCATCACTGAGGAGCGTCTACAAGAAGCTTTGGAGCGCATTTTGGCGCTCAAAGCCAAGATGGGTCTGCACCGCATGGCCAAAGATCAGATCGTCCCGAACGAAGAGGTCATGAAGCGCGTGGTTGGCTGCGACGCCCATCGACAAGCTGCCAAAGAAGTTGCCGATCAAAGCATCACTTTGGTCAAGAATAAGCAGGACGTTCTCCCCATTTCAAAAGAAAAATACAAACGCATTCTACTCGTTCCCGTCAAAGCGGCCGCAGGCGGCGGTATCTTCGCCCTGATGCATAACAATAACGGACCGAGCACCGCGGACAAATTCGCAGATCGTCTGCGCCAAGAAGGCTTTGATGTCACAATCTACGAATCGCCCCTCGATAAGATGAATCGAGAATTCGAAGAAAAGCGCAAGGAGGCCGAGCGCAGCGGCAAAGCAATTGATGACAGCGCAGAGAAAGCCCTGCTCGCCTATTTCGCAGGTAAGACCCCGATCAAAGACTTTGTCGAAGCCCAAGACCTCATCATCACACTCAGTGAAGTCAAGGGGCTCGGCAAGACCACGGAGCGCGTCTCTTGGGGCATGAGCAAAGGCGGCGGTGAGATTCCCTGGTACGTCCATGAAATTCCCGTTTTGGTCATCTCCGTCGCGCACCCCTTCTTGCTCGCCGATGTGCCGCAAGCCAAGACTTATATCAACGCCTATGATGCCAAAGATAGTACGCTCGATGCCCTTTGCGACAAACTGCTCGGTAAGAGCGACTTCAAAGGCGTGGATCCCGTCGATGCCTTCTGCGGTATGTGGGATACCCACAACTAAGGGACATTTCATCAAGCATAAGAGCGCCCGGATTTTTCCGGCGCTCTTTATTTTTACGGAGGATTCTGATGTTTCAAAATTTTGACGACTATAAAAAACAGCATGATTTCGTGCTCTGTATTGATTCTGACGGCACAGCCATTGATACCATGGACATCAAGCACAAGCGCTGCTTTGGCCCAAAAATGCTTGACGTCTTTGAGCTCAAAGGAGAGCCTCAAGCCATCTTAGATCGATGGAATGAGATCAACCTCTATTCTCTGACGCGCGGCATTAATCGTTTCAAAGGTCTCGCCATGGCATTGACTGAAATAGATGCAGCGGGCCAAAAAATCGAAGATCTCCAAAGCATCCAAGACTTCGCTGAAAACAGTCCCGAACTTTCAAACGCCGCCCTCAAGCGCCGCATCGAAGAAAATCCAAGCCCTGGCCTTCTCCGCGCCCTGGAATGGTCCAATCGCGTCAATGAAGCGATTCAGGCGCTAAGAGATGATGAGAAAGTTGCTTTTACCGGTGTGAAAGCCTGCATCGAAAAGGCTAGCGCCTTCGCCGATATTGTGATCTTGTCTTCCGCCAATCGCGAAGCGGTCACCGAAGAGTGGGCGAAAGAGGGCCTGCTTGATCACGTTTGTTTTATCTGTGCCCAAGATATTTGCAGCAAGGCTGAAGGCATCCGTCGACTCTTAGAAAAAGGTTATGCGAAAGATCACGTGCTCATGCTCGGTGATGCCCCGGTGGATCTAGAAGCGGCCAAAAAGAATGAGGTCTTTTATTATCCGATCCTCGTCCGCTACGAGAACCAAAGCTGGGCTGAGCTCAAAGATCAAGATCTCGAACGTTTCGCCGAAGGGCGCTTCGCCGAAAGAGCCAAAGAGCTTGAGCGTGCCTTTACTGAGAATTTGAGCGCTTAAATCCTGAGGCAACGCCTCACGACCTCAGCGCAAAAGCTTCACTTCGATTAAGTTCATGTCAAAGCCAAGTCACGACCTTTTCTTTTCTGTCTTGATTTGGCTTTTTATTTTCTTGTTATCGCATGATCGCAGCGATTTCGCCTGATTTTTCGCCTCTCTGTGATCGTATTTTGCGGCGCTGTTTCATCACGCCTTTTGGGGCACCTTTTCTCAAAAAGTACCGGCCTCGCCAATTCCAGCAAATCGACAGACTTTTGACGCGGCCTTGTCAAAATAGATAGATGGAAAGCCCAAAAACGCTTCAGAAACATACCTCTATCCCGATTTTTTTGAATAAACTCCGCTTTTTGAAGGCGACCCATGCACATCGTCTGACGCGTGCTAGAATGATGCCTATTTTTCAAGGAGGCAAAGATGATGGAAAAACAGCACATTGTCATTATCGGCTGCGGTCGCCTCGGCGCCCAGCTCGCCAACTTATTTTCTGAACAACGAAAAGATGTCCTGATTGTGGACGCGCAAGCCCAAAGCTTTAGAAAACTCTCCCCGGCTTACGGCGGACTCACACTTGAAGCGGATGCGACCGACGTATCCACTTTGAAAGAGATCGCTCTTCGAGAAGACACCCAACTCATCGTTGTAACCAATAATGACAACACGAACATTATGATCGCCCAAATGGCCAAGCATCTTTTTCATGTGCGACAGGTTATCGCGAGACTTTATGATCCTGAGCACGCCTGCGTCTATGAAGAACTCGATATTCAAACAATTTGTCCCGTTCTTCTATCGGTCGCGGAAGTTGAAAGAACTTTAGCCATGAACGCCAAGAGCTCTAACATTAAGGCGCTCTAACATTAAAGCGTTCTAACATTAAGGAAGGTCTCATATGCGTCAAATTCTTCTTGTCGGCGGCTTAAACAAAGCCAAATCCCTCGCTTCATCCCTGGTCTCTCGAGGCTACCGTATCATCATCGTCAATCGAGATGCCAAAGACTGCGAGGCGCTTGCTGCAGATGGTCGCTTCGCCGTTTATTGTGGCGACGGCACCAAACCTTTCGTCCTCGAAGATGTCGGTGCGGATCAAGTGGATATCGCCATTGCACTCACCGCCCGGGATGAGGATAACCTCGTCATTTGCGAGCTTTGCAAAAAAAGATTCCAAGTCCCCAAAACGGTCGCGCTGGTCTCTGACCCAAAGAAAATCTCCTTTTTCCACGACATGGGGATTGATAGTGCCGTCTGTGCCGTTTCCACACTCACAAGCGTCATCGAGCAGCACACCTTTATTGAAGAGATGAATAACGCGATCTCTGTTGGAAATGGCCGCGTGCAAATCATCGAGCTTCGTATCGAAGAAGGCGACTACGCCGTGCATCGCCAAATTCAAAATTTAGGGCTGCCCAGAGAAGTCATTCTCGGCAGCATTTTGCGGGGCGACCAAGTCGTCATTCCTCGCGGCAACACACAAATTCTCGCGCATGATCAGCTAGTCATCTTGACCTCAGCGACGCATGAAAAAAGCGTCATCAGCCAATTGAAACGAGGCCGCGTATGAGCCCTACGATCCAACCGCTCCCCGAGTTTTCCTCACGCGCTACGGAAAACCCGCCGATCAAACTTCAACCCTGGAAACGCCTGTCGAATTTAGGCAAACTCATGATCCTCATCGGAATTGTTGTCTTGATCCCCATTTTAACCCTGCCTTTTTTTCCTGAAGAATGGCATTATGCACCCGCCTTTGCCTGGCCTGGCTTAGCTTCGATTTTACTCGGCCTGCTCCACTCCGCTCTATTTAGACAAGATATCGTCTATACCTCGAATCGTCCTCATGAATTTCACAAAAGCAGCGTCATCGTCGTTTTCACTTGGATCTGGGGCTTTTTGGTGGGGGCACTTCCTTTTGTCTTATCTCGACAGCTGAGATTTGTTCAAGCGCTCTTTGAATCTGTCAGCGGCTTTACGACCACGGGGCTTTCCGTCATGGATGTCAGTCTTGTGCCGAAGTCTTTTCTCTTTTACAGAAGCTTCATGCAATACTGTGGCGGATTGGGTTTCGTCCTCGTCATGCTGCTCATCGTGTCCAATAAGCGCTCGATGGATCTTTTTAACGCCGAGGGGCATCCGGATAAACTTCAACCTAATCTAAGTAAAACCGCCCACGCGATCATGGGCATGTACGTCAGTTTCCTCGCGATCGGCACTTTAGCTTACGTGCTCTGTGGGATGGATTTTTTTGACAGCCTCAACCACAGTATGTGCGCTTTATCAACGGGCGGCTTTTCAACCAAACTCAACAGTATCGGTGATTATCACAGTCTTAGTATTGACTTCGTGACCTTTCTCCTCATGATTGTTGGTACGACGAACTTCGCGGTTTTGCATCTTTTCGTCAAAGGGAAGTGGCGCAAATTTTTCAAAGTGAGCGAGATGCGTTTTTTCGCCCTTTTGCTCCTGATCAGCACCTTGCTTTGCGGCATCAATCTTGCGAAAGCTTTTAACTGGTCGATCGCAGAAGGTATGCATCAAGCGTTGTTCAACACCTCCTCCGCCCTCTCAACCACAGGTTATTCGACTTTATCCTATGCAAATTGGCCCGAATTTTCGATCGGCATCCTCACTGTCCTCATGCTCGTCGGCGGAGGTATTGGTTCTACAGCTGGAGGGCTCAAGCTCAGCCGAGTTTATATCATGCTTCGCGTGATCACCATGCATACCAAACAACGCTGGTGGCCCAATCGCCGTGTGACCGTTCACTATTACACGCGCGCTCAAGGCAAAAGCAAAATTGACACCACCTTATGCATGGAGACCTTGGCCTTTGTCACCTGTTATCTCGTCTTTTTCTTCATCGGCTCCCTTTTATTGACTGTCACATCGGATGCGACTTGGACGCAGGCGATGTTTGAATTTGCCTCCAGTCTCGGCACCGTCGGCCTTTCTATCGGTATCACTGGCCCCAGTACCAACGATGCAACCTTATGGGTCGAAATCGTTGGTATGTTCATGGGACGACTGGAAATCTTCATCGTCATCGTCGGCTGTTGCTCCGCTTACAAAGCCCTCAAAGACGGCATCAAAAATCTCATCAAGCCCCGCCTTGCAGCCTGAGACAAGCGAGTGAAACTCGACACACAAAAAGCGCCAGTTCTTTCATTCAAACTGGCGCTTTCGCTTTGTTGATCAATCTTATTTTGCTCAGTCTTTCATATCAAACCAAAGCATTTCATACGGCTTGAGCTCAATGTCTATCGCTTCGCCCAGCTGCGCATAGTAGCTCGTCTTTTGCACTTTTTCACTGTGGTTCACCACGCAATAGCGCTTGGTCTTTGGATAGGCGTACACATCTACATAGGGATGATCGCAAGCGTAATAACGGAGCTTATCTTCTGCATGGCAAGCCCACAAAATCGTACGCAAAAATAACTGTGCATTTTCAAAGCTGTAAGGCAAGCCTGCAAAATAGACCGCACGACCCGCCTCAAATTCATTGGCCGCTAACTGTACAGAATCATGGTGCATCGCAAGTACTTTCGCTTGAGGCAAAGCATATATACTCGATGTGCAGGGCCCAAAATCATGACCTTCCAAAGAAAAACCCTGAGCAATAAAATGGGTCTGATCAATCGTTTTGTTGTACTTATCGTAACCCAAGGTCTCGCCCGTCTCTTTCTCGACGCCCAAGACCTGAGCCATCTGCAAATAGCGTCCCTGATAAGCTTGACCTGAAGGTTCGCCGACCCCTAAAAAAGCACCGCCTTTGGCCACATATTCACGCAGCAAAGCTGTGATCTTGGGATTCGTCCAGTAAGCGCCACCTGTCTGTCCATTTTGGCCATCACCCACATTAATTAGACAATCGATTTGATCCAAAATTTGGGGCGTTTCAAGGAGATCTTCAAAAGAAATAAAGCTGACATCCAAAGGCGCACCAGAAAGCGCCTCCAAGACACCGGCATAGTGGCGATTTTCTTTGTGATAAATCGCGTGATGTTGCATATGGCAGCCCCAGCTTCGCATCTTGCCCCAACTGTTAAGAACCGCAACACGAGCTTGACTCAGGGGTTTTTGGCCTTGAATCTGATCACACATATCACGGAATTCTTCGCACACATGCGTGACATAATCGACAAAATCCGGGAATTTCAATGCGAGCTTCAAATAGCCACCGTATCCGATGCGGTCGATTGGGGCACGTAAAATCGCCCGCCGCGCCGTGATCCAATTTTCTTTGGCCACAGCGACCGGATCGCCCCCTTCAAAAAAAGTATCCGGAAAGAAATAAGGCAACAAGCGACCTTCAATCGTCTTAACTCCAGGAATATCTGCCAAAATGCGCAGCGTCTGTCCATTTCCTACACTGCCCACCACCGCATCGAGCCCGATCTTTTGAAAGTCCTCAAGGTAAGGTTCGGTTCCAATCCAATGGTCTCCCAAAAACATCATGGCTTCTTTGCCGAGCTCGTGGGTCAAGTCGACCATCTCTTTGGCTAATTTCGCCACTTCACGCGCCTGGAAACGCATAAAATCCCTAAATTGAGGCGAGGGCGTCCGATACTGCGTGTTAAAAAAGCCCTGATCAATAATGTATTCGGGTCTAAAAGGATAGCCCACTTCTTTTTCAAACTGCTCCAAAATATAGGGCGACACCGAAGCCGAATAACCGTACCAATCGACAAATTTCTCTCGCTTGAGTTCATCAAAAACCAAGGTGAACTGATGGAAAAAAGTCGTGTATCGAATGACGTTCACGTAAGGATACTTCGCACAAAAGCGCTTCAAACGCTCCATGGAGTAGGCTTTGGTTTGAGGCTGTCTCACATCAAAAGTGATCTGATGTTCAAAGTCTTTCCAATCGTTCGTCACCGCGTTATACATATGCACGGGATCCCAGATCAGGTAGGCCAAAAAACTCACCGTATACTCGTGGTAAGGCGTCGTCCCTTTGAGGTGAACGATATCTTCTTCAGGATCGAGCGTCCACTGACTTACGGGGAACACTTCGCCCGTCGTTCGGTCCATCACCTCCCACCAACGGTGCACATCGTCATGGCGATTGACCTGCATCAAGTCCGCACTGATGCCTTTCATGAGCGAAATGTCTAGGGTATCACCCTTGGCCATCGTAAACGCAGTCATCAGATAACATTGTTGAACCTCTTCAGGATGCGCTTTGGCCCAAACGTTATCTTTTCGCGTCGTGTAATAAGTCTTGTAAATTTTAGCGTCGACTTGTGCCAAGGCCTTCGGAAAATCCGTCCCGTCGCAGTCTCTAATGGCATCTGCGCCCCAGCGCTCCATGATGTGCAGCGTCTCTTGAATGACGTCTTGATCCGTTGGAATGGTAACGCGCCCTTTACGTTTGCCCATAATGCTTCTCCTCTTCTGCTCCAGGATTGATGCGTTTATCTGGGATTGATGCGCTTATCTGGGATTGATGCGCTTAGATCAACCCCGCTCAATGCATCGTTTGCGGCGAAAAAGCGATCGTCTCAGCTGCATCCTGAAGACGTGCGCTTAAGTCCGCTTGGCGTTTGAGCAGCTCTTCTTCACCGCCAGAAGGTTCTTGGGCCACTAAGACCTCTAGACCCTCGCCATCTGGAACAAGCCGGAAAGCGCTCAATGCGGCGGGAATCAAATAGCTGCGGAAAGCTTCGAGCGAAAAGCGCTGCTCCGATGCATTTTGATCTTCATAGATCAGTTGTCCGCGACCGCCCAGAACAGATAGAACTGCAAAGCGCTCATCCAAGCAATAATCTTGCAGCCTTTGAAGATGATCCACATGGACAGAAAAATAAATATTTTCCACTAAGTGTTGGCGCACGTTGCCACTGTCTAAAGTTTCTTTGGCCCCTGAGAAAACATGCTGTTCCTGAGCCCCAAAGCGGATGACCTCGATCGCTTCTTCGACGTGGAGTTCTCTCGTTTGGCCATTTTTATCCTTGCGGTTATAGTCATAAAGCCGATAAGTCACATCGCTGTTTTGCTGAATTTCACAGATCAAAAGGCCTTCCGTGATCGCATGGACTGTGCCCGCAGGAATATTGACGACCTGACCTTTTTTCACCGGGACAAAAAGCAATTCATCCTCACAGCGCCCCTCCGCGATGGCAGTCCTCAAGTCCTCAGGCGTGACCTCCGCTTTGAGATCGCAAATCAAATGCGCATTTTCAGGGGCATCGACGACATACCACAATTCATTTTTACCGAGGCTCGGAGGATCGAGTTTCGCAGCAGCTGTGTTATCCGGATGCACTTGAATCGACAGATTTTGTTTCGCATCAATCAACTTAACGAGGAAGGGAAAGGCATCCCCGCGACGTTTTTTCCCTAAAATCCCATCGGGGTCGCGCGCGACCACATCTGCCAAAGCCTGTCCCTTGAGCGCGCCATTTTTGACATAGCTCATGCCGTTGGGATGCGCACTCACCTCCCAACTTTCTGCCAAGCAACCCGCTTCTGGAAGGGGTCTGCTCCACTTCGTCAGTCGGGTTCCGCCCCACAAATAATCTTTGACGACAAATTCAAATTCCAAAGGATAGTGATACATTCAAACCTCCGCCCTGCAAATGAACTGCACTTATATTACCATCTGTAAAGACGCCTCTTCCCTTAGATGAAACTTGAGTGAGGAACTTTTATGCTTTTACGCTGCGGCACAGATCTTTGTGCCTTATCTCGCTTTACTAGACCAACTGAAGATCTCGAGGCTTTGGCGCGCCGCATTTTAACGGATCGTGAATTCTCGCTTTATCAAAGCTTCAAGCCGCGCCGTCAAATCACTTTCCTTGCGGGTCGTTTCGCAGTCAAAGAAGCCTTCGCCAAGGCTCTAGGCTGCGGTATTTCCCCAGGCTTTTCTTGGCAAGATCTCACAGTCTTACCCAATGCCCAAGGTCGACCGACACTGAGCTATACGGATGCCCTATGTGAGAAACACCCTTTTCTCAAAACGGCACAAGTCGATTGCTCCATCAGTCATGATGCCGATTTAATTCTCGCTTTTTGCGTCATCTTAGGCCATGAGCACGAAGGCTAGTTGAACGATTCATCAACTTCGGCGACCAAAAGGCTTCAACCGTCAATCGCACGTACAGCCTCCATCCTAAGCGCAGTTTTCAGACCTCGTTTTCAGACCTTAAGCTAATCAAAAGCGGCCGCAGTTTTGTTCTAAACAACTACGGCCGCAATACACGTGTTTAGCGATTGACGTCATGACCGAGTAAATCGACATAGTCCAAAGCCAAATCCATCTTCTCGTCCGGAGAAATGCGCCCATTTAACAGTCGCCCCAAGCGATAAAGCTTTTCAAGCTGGATGTTTTGACGCTCAAACTCACTTTGCTCACAAAGCGCTTTCACAACCCGATGATCCACATTCAAAATCAGCTGTTCTTCTTCAGGCATCGCTTCTTTCGTCCCAAAGTGCTTTTGCATCTGCTCAAAATAGCGGCGCATCGCATCTTCTTGCATCAAAATGGGGAATTCATCCTCACCTAGCTTTTCGAAACGCAGCGTCACTTGATGCCCTACGCGCTCCGTCAAAAAGGCGCTCATTTTTTCTTCTAGCAATTTGAGCGCATCATCTTCGACTTTTTCTCCACCCAAATCGACATCGACTGGAATAAATTGAAGCTTACCTTGCGCTTTCATCGAAAGATTTTGCATAAAGGCTTCATCGATCTCTTGTTCCATCACGAGAACCGTATGCCCCACTCGCTCATGACGCTTCACATAGGCGTGTTGACTCGAAAGATTCGTCGTATAGTAAACCTTCTCTGGCAGTTCCTCTTTCGTCACAAAAGAGCCATCACTTTTCTCAAAAAGCAGGGCCTTTGAAATGCGCTCTTGAAAGCGCTCATGCGTCAAACAGCCATAGCGGACGAAGAGCTTAACATCTTGAAAAACGGCTTGATAGCGCTCCGGATCTTTATTTTGTAAATCCAAAAGCTGATCGGCCAGCTTGCGCACGATGTGATCGGAAAGTTTTTTAAGATAGGCGTCGTTTTGCAAATAAGAACGAGACACATTGAGGGGCAAGTCAGGACAGTCGATCATCCCTTTGAGTAAAAACAGAAATTCTGGAATGAGAGACTTCAGTTGGTCCGCAACGAAAACGCGGTTTGCAAAAAGCGAAATGCGTCCATCGAGCGTTTCAATACGTTCGGTCTGCTTCGGGAAATAAAGGATACCTTTGATCTTAAACGGATAATCCATATTCAAATGAATCCAAAGGAGAGGATCATTCGCATCCGCAAAAGATTGATGGTAAAAACTCACATAATCCGAATCGCTCAATGTGTGCGCAGATTTTTCCCAAAGCGGTTCTTCAGGGTTGATGCGGACCGCTTGACTTGCCTGAGCTTCTTCGGCTTGTCCTTGAGCCTCATCGGACGCCGCATTTTTCTCCCCCAAATTCTTGAACATGATCGGATCTCTAAAAAAGCGACAGTAGCGCTTCAAGGTCCGAAATACAAAGGCGCCATCAATTTCTTCTTGATTTTCTTCATCAAGCCAAATGCTGATTCTTGTTCCTGGGGTCGCTTTTGCGGGCGCTTGGCTCAGCTCAAACTGAGCGGACGCTAAAACCGCTTCATCGAACTGTTCACGTTCTGCCTCATGCGTCATCGTTTCGCCGCGTTCAAAAGTCTCTAAAGTGTAGTCGATCCCATCTTCACTTACCCAGCGACAAGGCTTCGCTTCTTTTCGATAAGAAAGCGTATCGATGGCGACGCGATCTGCCACCATGAAAGCACTGTAAAAGCCAAGGCCAAAATGGCCAATGATCTGATCTGAGGCCGCCGTCTGATTCTCATATTGTTTCACAAAATCCAAGGCCCCTGAATACGCGATGCGATTAATATATTGATCGAGCTCCTCTTCATTCATCCCAAGGCCCTGATCCTCGATAACAATCAATTTTTGTTCCGGAGCAAAACGCACATCAATCTGCCGATCTTCAGGTTTCAATGTCGTCTCATCGAAGCCCTCAACTTCTCCGATGCGTTCCAACGTCTCAAGTTTACGCGTCGCATCCTGCGCATTGGCTAGCAATTCTCTCAAAAAAATATCGCGATCTGAATAAAGCCACTTGCGAATAATTGGAAAAATATTTTCCGTTTCAACACTCACTTGTCCTTTTCTCTGTGTCATACCGATCCTCTTTTCATCCCCACCCCACGCGCCAGTTTCTGCTGCCCTCGCTTCAGATTTTTCACCTGCGACGCTCCTTGGAGCACAAGTATGAGCGCAAGGACGAGCGCAAGGACACGTCATGTCTTCATGAGGCGTTTTTGAATTCAATTTGCGCGTTTCATTTTAGACGATTCTAAAAAGATTAGACCAGACTTAACAGCAAAGTGATCTCCAAGGCGCTGATTGCTGAATCTCGTTCATGACTCCGTTAAGAGCTGGTCACGGTAAATTCACAAGCTAAGGGCGATTTCATCTTGAAGGTCAATCTGCCCATCTTTTATACTTATTCTGCGTTGAAAACACGTTCAATCAATTAGCTTTGCGCGTCAATTTCAAACAAGCAGAGCTTTGAATCACAACGAGCCCTCCCACCTCATCCTCGCTCAATGAAGGAAGTAGACATGAAGAAAAATCACACACCCGCACAGCCCCCCCATGGTCCCTTGGATCATATTCCGGCTTTTAACAAAGCGAACCCGCAGCCCCCTCAGGGCGCACCTAATTCGCCCACACCGCAGAATCCGTATCAAGCTCAGCCCACGGCTCAGCCATCTCCATATCAAGCGCAGCCACACGCTCAGGCTCAGCCGGCTTCGCATCAAGCTCAGCCTCAGGGCCATGTCTATAATTCGGTCAACCCCCAATCTGGCGCATATCAAGGGCGACGCTATCAAGAATACGCTGCTCCGATGACCGCTGCTCAAGTCGCACAAACCCAAAAGAATCGTGGGCGCAAAGCCAAACGCCGCAAGCGCCCGGTGAGTAAAAAAGCGCGCGCGATCAACATCTGCCTCGACATTTTGATCATTGCCGCCTTACTCGGTTCACTCTACTATTTCCTGCGCCCCATGTATAACAACTACATGAATGACCAAAAAACAAGAGAACTCATCCGCGCGAGCGCGATGGGCCAGGCGGACGCCGAGACGGGCAAGATTGGTATTTGGATTGACCCCAAGGCCAACCCGGTCAGCGGTGAAGGCGGCTACGATACGCCTCAAGGTGTCATCTCGAGACAAGAAGCCTTGGTTTCTCACTCTGACGGCAAGGTCTTTGTTGAATACATTGCGCAAATGGGTATTGATTCCATCGATTTGAATATGCCGATCGTTTGGGGCTGTGATTATCCTCAATTGCAAGTCGGTCTCGGCTGGTACCAAAACTCAGGCAAGATCGGTGAAGATGGAAACGCCGTCATTCTGGGGCACCGCATGCTCGAATACGGCCGTCACTTTAACCGTCTCAATGAAGTCAAAGAAGGCGACATCATCACCATCAGCACCAAAGAGAAAAACTATTCTTATCAGGTCACGCGCAATTTCGTGGTGCCTGTGAACCAAATGTTTGACTACTTCGATGCGCAGCCCGGAGAAAAAGAGATCACACTGGTGACCTGTACCAACCAAGGCGATACACGCATCTTGGTTCAGGCGAATCTCGTCAAAGAAACAGACAAACGCACAACAACGTCTTGGTCTATTCAGTAAATTCTTTCGACGGACACAAGATCAAAACGCTCTTGATCCTGCGGCAAGATAAGCAAAGGCCCATTCCTTCTTTTATTGGAATGGGCCTTTCTTTTATTCAAGCGTTCGCTTCTTTTGATACTGATACGGTGTCACACCATAACGAGATGCAAAAGCCGTGATAAATTTCGATACAGATTGCCACCCACAATCTTGTGCAACTTTTGCGACGGAAAGTTCTTGCTGTCGCAAAAGCGTGGCCGCGCGAAGCAGCCTCAAATGAACTTCCGCTTTTTTGGCTGAGCCGTAACCTGCACGGGCTAAGGCGCGTCTCAAGCGGTAATCACTGACTCCAGGCAAAGCCTCTAAGAGTTCTTTGACATCGAGGGACGTCCCTGCATCCACCGCCTCTTGCAGGAGTTCAAGCGCAGCACGGCTCAAAAAGGAATCTCCCCGCTGATGCGTTTGCGTCAAAACAAGTAAGGCTTCTTCCGCCCAGCGAAGATAAGGCCCTGGCGGCACGGGCTTTGTCGAACGAAAAGGTTCAGGCAAGCGATCCACACAATCTTTTAGGCCTTTGGTCTTTGGAATCAAACAAGAACCGCCCACAAACTGCAAGTGGCTCACGCGCGGCAAAAGATTCTCGTGCAGTTGATAGGAAATCTTTCCTCTCATGTGGCTGGGCTTCAATATGAGCAAGGTCGCTTCGCAACTGAGCGTCTGCCCTTGTATCTGAGCCAACTGAAAATCCCTTTGATCCGCGAAGAAACCCTCGCCCGCCTCAAATGTGACCTTGAGCCCCGCCTGACTTTCGACACGTAAGCAACCCTTTTTGACGCAAAATAAAACCAGTGCTTCATCAGCCTCACGCAATCTCTCATCGAGTTCAAAGCGCTGCCTCTGATCGATGCGCCATTCATGAAGCAACACGCCACATCCAAAATCAGCCTGCCACTCTTGAACCTTGGCTTGTTTCAATAAACGACCTTCTGAAAACAAACGCAAGCGCGTCTTTGGCCATAAAGCAGCAAAAACCTGAATGAAAAAAAGAGCATCCGCGAGGCTTTTAACCCCCGCGGCGCCCAAAATCTTAGCTAAAGCTTTCTTCTGGCTCACTGAGCCTTTTTCTCCTCATCTAAGGCAATCGGACAAGGCGATACACGCCAAATCTCTTGTGCATAATCTCGAATTGTGCGATCCGAGCTAAATCTCGCCGAAGCGCAAATATTGATCCACGCTTTCCTAGACCACTCTTCTTGCTTGCGGTAGTCCTCAGCCATCAAGTCTCTCACCGTTCGGTAGTGATCGAAATCACCGAGCAAGTAATAGACATCTGCAGGCTCCCAGCTTGTACCGTAGATCAAGCTGTTGTAGAGATCTCTAAACATTCCTGTGCCACCGTCATCAAAGAAACCATTGATCAAGGTGTCGAGCACCCGTTTCAAACCTGGGATGTGCTCATATTGCCACTGCGGATTGTAGTAAGCGCGCGTCGCATCCATATCCTCTGCACGAACGCCGAAAATATAAGCATTTTCTTCGCCCACAGCCTCGACAATTTCCACGTTGGCACCATCCATCGTACCCAAGGTCAAGGCGCCGTTCATCATGAACTTCATGTTTCCCGTGCCGGAGGCTTCTTTTCCCGCTGTAGAAATCTGCTCCGAAATATCTGCTGCCGGGAACAGCTTCATCGCCATACTCACATTGTAGTTTGGCAAAAAGACAATCTGGAGTTTCTGGTTGACCGCAGGATCAGCGTTGACCACACGCGCAATCTCGTTAATAAACTTGATGATGGCTTTCGCACGACTATAGCCAGGCGCGGCTTTTGCAGCAAAGATGAAGCAACGCGGCTCGACGTCCAAAGCCGGATTGTCCTTGAGTCTAAAGTAAAGATCGAGAATATAGAAGGCATTGAGCAACTGGCGCTTATACTCATGGAGGCGCTTAATTTGCACGTCAAAGATCGCATTCGGATTCACCTGAATCCCCGTGGCCTGAAGAATATATTCCGCGCACGCTTGCTTCTTTTTCGCCTTGATCTCTCTGAGTGAAGCCAAGGTATTCGCATCATCTTTTAAGGGCAAAATACGCTCAAGCTGATCCATGTCCTTAATCCAGTCTTCACTGCCCAACTTCTCGCTGAGCAAATTCGCCAATTCTGGATTGCACACCCGCAGCCAGCGCCGGGGCGTCACGCCATTGGTCTTATTGTTGAACTTCGCTGGATAAAGTTTGTACCACTCATTGAGGGTATCTCGCTTCAAAATTTCAGTGTGCAAAGCAGCAACCCCATTGATGGAGAAAGAGACGTAGCAGGCAAGCCAAGCCATACGCACTTTACCATCCCCGATCGGCGCAAGTCGGTCGATCATGTCAAGGTGACAACCCGCGTCTTGAAGCTCCCGGCGGAAGCGATCATTGATCTGGTAAAGGATCTGCAAAATCTCAGGCACAAGGAACTGGAAAATACCGATATCCCATTTTTCCATCGCTTCGGCAAGAATCGTGTGATTCGTGTAGGCAAAAGTCTGGCGCGCGATATCAAAAGCTTCGTCAAAGCTTAAACTGTGTTCTTGCACCAAAAGGCGAATCAGCTCAGGAATGGCCACCAC
>JAEWGS010000068.1 GCA_023388205.1 Bacillota bacterium | reverse complement strand
ATTACTATCTGTCCAGCAGCTGGCGTGCCACTTGGGGTGGCGAAGGCGGTGGCGTGCTCGTGAATCAAGCGCCGCATCAGCTCGACTTGTGGCAGTGGATTTGTGGTGTGCCGACCAAAGTCTTTTCGAAAATTATTTTCGGAGCGCATCGCGATATTGTGGTAGATAATGACGTGACGATTTTGACGGAATATGCCAATGGCGCGACGGGCACCTTCATTACCTGCACGCACGACGCCTGTGGTACAGATCGTTTAGAAATCGACCTTGATAAGGGCAAAATTGTGGTCGAAAACAGCCGCAAGGCCACGGTCTATCGCCTTAAGGACACAGAGGAAGAATTGAACAAGAAATACACGATGCAAGAGCTCGCGGCCGTGCTTCAATCCAATAGTAAAGATGCGCTCTACACCGTTGAGGAATTTGAGTATCCGGATCAATGGGGTTTCCAGCACATTCAGGTGATCGACAATTTCTCTAAGCATGTGCTCAATGGTGAAGCGCTCTTGGCGCCCGGTGCGGAAGGCATCAACGGTGTGCGTTTAGCGAACTCCGCCTTGTTGTCGGCTTGGCTCGGTGAAGAAGTGGCGCACCCTTGTGATGAGAAGCGCTTTGTTGAAGAACTCAATAAGCGTATCCGCGAAGAGGGTGAGTGGCCTGAACGCGATATTTAAGTGATCAAGCGGATGAAAAGAGAGGGCTGTGCCCACGGCCTTCTCTTTTTGTCTTTGGATCTTTGGATGCCCAAATTTATTTTGCGAATCTACAAGACGAAATTGATTCTTAGATTTTTGTGGAAAACTGGAGCGAGAAGATGACCGTAAAACGTATAGCACTCGTCGGTTTAGGGGCGGTGGCTCCTGTACATCTCAAGGCGATTCTCAATACCAAAGAATTGGAATTGGCCGCGCTTTGTGATATGGACGAGGCCAAGCTTTTGGCTTTTCAAAAAATGCTGCCCGAGGGTGTCACGCCGTCTTGTTATCAGAGTTTGGACGCACTTCTTGAGGCGGACTTAGTGGATGCCTATCATCTGCTTTTACCGCATCATGAACACGAGCCAGCCATGAAAAAACTCATTTTGAGAAACAAGCGCTTTTTATGTGAGAAACCACTTTGTCACAGCCTGAGCGCCGCAGAATCCCTGATGCAAAGCGTGAGATCAGCGCAGTCGACAGGAGGGTGCTTCGCCTTGCCTAGAACAGAAAATGGCAATGGAGACGAGGCTGTGACGGATTCAATCAAGCTCCCTCAATTTGGACTTTGTCTTCAAAATCGTTATAACCCCTCGGTTAGAGAAGCTAAGCGCCTCATTTTGTCCGGAGAGCTGGGTGCGCTTCTTCATGTCACGGCGGAGGTGCTTTGGATGCGGCCTCGCAGTTATTTCGAAGCGGCGCCATGGCGAGGCCTTTGGGCGCAGGCAGGTGGCGGCTGCATGATCAATCAAGCCATTCATACAATTGATCTGTTGACTTATTTGATGGGCCCGATTAAGCAGCTGCGCGGCAAGATACTTAATTTGCTTGATTTAGGTATCGAGGTTGAAGATAGCGCAATGGCGCGTTTTACGTATGAAAATGGGGCCACGGGTTATTTTCAGGCGAGCTTGGCGAATTCTGATAATGAAAGCGTTCGTATTTCGATGCGCTTTGAAAAAGGCGAGCTGCGTTTGAATGATTATCAGCTCCTCTGGATTGAAGGGGAGAAGATGCAGGTGCTTGCTCGTGATACGAAACTTCAAGGGGATAAAACGTATTACGGCGCAAGCCATGAAACCTTGATTCGCCGCTTTTACGCTTTGGATCAAGACAGTCATTTTGAAGGTGAAAAGCTCGTCCCAGAGCTTGAAGACGGTTTGCCGGCGCTTCGTTTCATCGAAGCGGTTTATCGTTCGTCGCGAGAAGGACGCGCGATTTTGTTGGAAGAGTGAGATGGCAGCTGAGATGACCCTCAGGCCTAATGTCCTTCGCTCTAGGCTTGCTGCCCTTTTGCAGGTAGAAAAGCTGAGTTTATATCACGAAATAAACAAAGGAACCAAGTTGAATTGTGGATTGAGACTTGATTTTTGTTCAATTAGCATGAATAATTTTTAACGTACTGTTTTTGATGCGTCTTTATTGAGCTGATTTGACCTCCGATGCGACCTCGTTGCGACTCGAGGATCGATCGTAGGTCGCTGCTTGATCGACCATTAGAAACGGCAGGAGGAGGAAGTATGAGTCAACGTCACATGATGGGCGTACAGATGTTCACCGTCAAAGAACAGGCCAAAGAACTCGGCATCGACGGAATCTTTAAGCGGATCCATGAGCTGGGTTATCCCTGTGTTGAGGTCAGCCAATTGCCGATGGATCATGAGAGCGTCGAAGCGATGCGTGCAGCCAGCGAAAAATATGGCATCAAAATTGCTTCGATCTCGGCGGCGCTTGAATCGGATCAATTGAAAATTGCCGATACGCTTGAAGACGATTTTGACAAAATTGTCAGCGACTGTAAGCGTCTTAATTGCGACATTATTCGCATGGGGATGCTCCCAGTGCAGTATATGGCGACACGTGAACTCGCGATGAGCTTCATTGAGCGGGCGGAGGAGATGGCGAAGCGTTTGGCAGAGCATGGCATCGATCTTTACTATCACAATCACCATGTGGAGTTTACGCGCTACGGCGATCAGACGCTTTTGGAATTGATTCGTGACCGCACAGAAAAACTCGGTTTTGAGATGGATATTCACTGGATTCAGCGCGGTGGTATGAATCCTGTTGAAGTGCTCAAAGCCTTTGACGGACGAATCCGTCTTTTGCATCTCAAAGATTACAAGGTTGTGCCTTTTGTCGCCCCCAAGGAGCGCAGTGAATTTATGAGAGCTTTCTCTGATATTGTGCGTTTCGCGCCGGTCGGTGAGGGTAATTTGGACATCAAATCCTGTATTGAGGCAGCTCAAGCGGGTGGCTGTGAGTATTTCTTGGTTGAGCAAGATGACTGTTATGGGGAAGATCCTTTTGATTGCCTCAAACGCAGCCGTGATTATCTCCTTTCTTTGGGCTACGAAGATTGGTTTGCTTTTGAAAACTGAGTGCTGATGGGAGCTGCTTTCGATTTCAGCAGGCTTTGATCTTTGACGATTTTGGCTTCAGCGGGGCTCGCTTTTGGCAGGCAGGTAAAAATAAAAAAGGTAAGGTAGGAGCGCATGTATCATTATTCGCGAGGTCAATATGACCAACAGACAGGTGGCATTCACGGTGTGCCGATTTGGCGCATTGCGGGTTTTGCTTTGAACAATACGGCGACCAATTTGTATCTCTTCATGTTTAACTACGTTGTGTACATCATGACGGGTCCGATTGGTGTCGCGACGAGCTTGATCGCAACGTTCCAGTTGACGATGCGTATTTGGGATGGTGTGACCGACCCCTTCATTGGTTATTTAGTTGATCGCACGAACAGTCGATTTGGTAAGAATCGCCCCTTCATGTTGATCGGTAACCTCATTCTTCTTCTGATGTCGTTCCTGATTTACTTCGTCGTACCGGCGATTCCCGATCATCAGGCTTATTTGCGTTTCCCGCTGTTTATTTTCTTCGCGGTGATCTATTACATCGGCTATACCTTCCAGTGCGTCGTGACGAAGTCGGCCCAAAGCTGCGTGACGAATGACCCAGAGCAGCGTCCTTATTTCAGCATCTTCGATTCGATCTACAACCTGGTGATTTTTACAGGTGGCCCTGTTTTGGTGACGAACTATTTGGCCCCCAAATATGGCGAGCTCAAGAGCCTCGCTTTGCACCATGAGTTGTGGTTCATCGTTATCCCACTGTCTTTGATTTTTACGCTTGTTTCAATGTTCTGCATTGCGCCCAAAGACAATCAAAAGTACTTCGGTACGGGTGTGGCACAGCGTATTCGTATGAAAGACTACGTCGATGTCATCTTGCATAACCGTGCGATCCAAATGTTGGTTGTTGCAGCCTCAACGGATAAGCTAGCGGCACAAAGCCAAACTGCGGTTATGCCGGTTATTCTTTTCGGTATTGCGGCTGGTAACCTCAAATTGAATGGACCTTACTCAATTCTCCTCGCGGTTTTCTCTGCCGTGATGGTTGTGTTTGGCATGCGCTTTATTGCGACGCGTCTCGGACAAAAAACAGCGCTCGTCTGGGGGTCATGGGGCGTGATCATTTTTAATACGCTCTTGATCTTGCTCTGGAGATTTGGTGATTTCAGAAGTTTGAGTTTCCCTGGTTTCGAGGGGTATAAAGGTTTGACTTTCTTTACTGTCGCGCTTGTGTTGCTCTCCATTTTGAGCAAGGGCGCCCAGTCGATCTCGGGCGGTATCGTCATTCCGATGACGGCAGACGTGGCGGATTACGAGACCTATCGAAGTGGGAAGTATGTGCCGGGCTTGATTGGTACGATTTTCAGCTTCGTGGATAAACTTATTTCGAGCCTAGGCCCCTTTATTGCGACCTTGCTTTTGGCGATGATCGGCTTCACACACACCTTGCCCGACGTCGATACGCCCTACAGCGATGCGCTCTTGAACGTGGCTTTGTTCTGCATGTATGGTCTCTTGATCGTCGCCTCTATCTGTAACCTCGTTGCGATGCGTTACTATCCGCTCAACAAAGAAAAAATGAGCGAGATTCAAGTGAAAATTGCGCAGATCAAGGCTGAGTATCGCGAGAAAAATCAAGAGGAGCAGGCTGTTTCGAACTAAGTTGAGGGACATTGACTCAGCATATGAAAGATCAGAAAAACGATGTGCAGCAGGAGCCAGTCGACCTCAGGGAGGCCTTGGCTCTTCGCTCAGAATTAGAATATTGGGAACAAAAAGCGGGGCTTAAAAAGGCGCCGCTTTTTGCCCGTTTGTTGAGGCGTTGGCATCAATTTAAGCGTGAGCACCTCTTGCGCGAGTACACAGGACGCGTCTTGAAGCGAGATTATCTCAAGGCTTGCCGCCTGGGTTTTATTGGCTGGCATCATTTTTATGCGAAAAATAAAGCAAAGGGCATCCTTTACGTGATTTTATGCCCAACCTTTGTGACCTTTGCTCTGGCGCTTTTGGATTATTTAGAAGCGAAAATAGCGAGTCCAGATGAAGAGGGTTACATTCAACTGGCCTATCGGGTTAAAGATGGGCAGGAGTTAGAGCGCCTGTTTGAAAACCAAAAGAAAGCGGAGGATAAAAAGCGAGGCGAAGCCGATAAGCAAGGGGAGAGCGAAAGGCGAGTTGAGGACGCTCAGAAGCTTTAACAATTTCTAACTTTAAGCTAGTTGATTCGCGCGAACGACCTTTTCTGGATAAAGCAGAAAAGGTTTTTTGCTGTCTGTATGACAAGCGGGCTGGTCGGTCGCGGGGGCTTGGAATAGATGACGGGTATCATGGAAGCAAACTAATTTTTGGACAAAAAAAAGAGCCACTTATCGGGATCGAACCGATGACCTCATCCTTACCATGGATGCGCTCTACCGACTGAGCTAAAGTGGCACGACGAAATGAATATCGCGTTAACATCTATGAAATTGTTCTGTTCGGATTTCATGCGAACTTGGCTAGTATGATTGAAAAATAAATTGCTGTCAAGAGGGAGCGGAGAATCTGCTTCGAGAATCTGTTGGGGTCGCGTCTGCGGGTAGCGTTATTAATTTTATTAGTAACTATATTAGATCATTAACCTAAAGGGAAAGCTAATCAGGGGAAGTGAAAAGAAAGCTAATCAGCGAAAACGATTGGCGCAGATGGGGCTTTGGTCCAACGATCGCAATGGGATCAGTGCTTGAGCTAAACGCTCGGGACAAAGCTCGAGACAAATGCTCAAATTCGACTTGTCGAGAAGCAGCAAGTTCGATATACTTCCAAAGGCTTATTACGCACGCAGATTTAGCTCCTGTGTCAGGGGATCTGCGGAGGAAAAACAGGAGGAATATTATGGCCATTATTTCAATGAAGCAGTTGCTCGAAGCGGGTGTGCATTTTGGACACCAGACCCGTCGCTGGAACCCCAAGATGGCGGAGTACATTTACACCGAGCGCAATGGGATCCACATTATCGACTTGCAGAAGACGGTGAAGCTGATCGAGAAGGCTTATGACTTCGTTCGTGAGCTTGCGATGAATGATCAGAAGATCCTTTTCGTCGGCACGAAGAAACAGGCCCAAGATTCGATCCGTGAGGAAGCTGAACGCTGCGGCATGTATTACATCAACAATCGTTGGCTCGGCGGTACCTTGACGAACTTTGTGACGATCAAGAAGCGCATCGCTCGTTTGGCAGAGTTGGATCGCATGGAAGAAGACGGCCGCTTTGACGTCTTGCCGAAGAAAGAAGTCGCGAAGTTGCGCTTGGAGCGTGAGAAGCTCGAGAAAAACTTGGGCGGTATCCGTGAAATGCGTCAGCTGCCGGATGCCTTGTTCATCGTGGATATGCGCAAAGAGCACATTGCGGTGGAAGAAGCGAAGCGTTTGGGCATCAAGATCATTGCGATCGTGGATACGAACTGCGATCCCGAAGATGCAGACTATGTGATCCCTGGCAACGATGACGCGATCCGTGCGGTGAAGCTTTTGGCAAACTGCATGAGTGACGCGGTGATCGAAGGCCATCAGGGCCGCGATGATCTGGCTTTGGCTACTGAGGCAGAAGAGCTGGAAGCAGAAGCTGAGGAACTCGAAGCTGAAACAGCGGATGAAGATGAGGCTGTTGAAGCTTAAGATTAGACCGATTGTCTAATCTTTGGTAAGTGTTCAGAAATTGATACTGGACTTTGATCAACACAAGCTGTGAGCAAAAGGTGAGGAGAAGACCATGGAAATTACAGCATCAATGGTTAAAGAATTGCGCAATCAGACCGGCGCAGGCATGATGGACTGCAAGAAGGCTTTGGCTGAGTGCGATGGTGACATGAGCAAAGCGACCGACTGGCTTCGCGAAAACGGTAAGAGTAAGCAAGAGAAAAAGGCTGCACGTGTTGCGGCTGAAGGCGTGGTTTGCGACTACGTGACGAGTGACCGTCAAATCGGTGTCTTGCTCGAAGTGAATATCGAAACGGACTCCGCAGCGAAGAACCCTGAGTTCCGTTCCTTTGCGGAATCTGTTGCGCGTCAGGTGGCGGAGAAGAATCCGAAGTGGCTCGGCCGTGAAGATGTGCCGACGGGTGCTTTTGAAGAGAGCACGGTTGATGTCGAGGCTTTCTATCGTGAGAACTGCTTGCTCGATATGCCCTTCATCGAAGATGAGTCCAAGACGGTCTCTGAGGCTTTGTCGGATGTGTTCGCGAGCATCGGTGAGAACATGAAGATTCGTCGTTTTGTCCGTTACTGCTGCGGTGAGAATCAGGATCCTTTGAAGCAGAACGGCCAGATCGCAACGTATAACCACGGCGGCGGTCGCGTCGGGGTCATGATTGAAATCAATAGTGATTCACCGGCGGCCAATTCGGAAGAAGAAGTGGCAGCGATCGGCAAGAACCTCTGCATGCAGATTGCAGCGATGAGCCCGCAGTGGTTGGATGAAGCTTCGGTACCTCAAGATGCGATTGAAAAAGAGCGTGAGATCGCGAAAAATACAGCACTCAATGAAGGCAAGCCCGCACAGATCGTCGACAAGATTGCGGACGGTCGCGTCAAGAAGTTCATTGCTGAAAGCACCTTGGTCAATCAGGCTTATGTCCGCGATGATTCTAAGACCTGCGGTCAGCTGGTTGAAGAACTTTCGAAGAAGCTCGGTTATTCTTTGACCTTGCGCCGCTACGAGCGTTACGGACTGGGTGAAGGCATCGAGAAAAAAGTTGATGACTTCGCTGAGGAAGTGCGCAAGCAGCTTGAGAAGTAATTCAATTTGAAAGAGAGCGCTTGCCGCTCTCTTTTTTTACCTTTTTTTGTGTGAGGTGAGCGTTTGTGGGCGAGAAACGGTATCGACGAATTTTGCTTAAATTGTCAGGAGAAGCTTTAGCTGGAGCAAAAGGACAGGGCCTGGATGATCCGACCTTGTTATCGATCGCAAAGACTTTGAAAACTTTGGCTGATGAAGGTTTCGAACTCGGAATTGTCGTCGGCGGCGGCAATTTTTGGCGCGGCAGAAGCAGTGAGCACATGGATCGTGTCACGGCAGATCACATGGGCATGCTCGCGACGACCATGAATGCCTTGGCGCTTTCAGATGCCTTGAGACGTCAAGGGGCGCAGACGCGGGTCATGAGTGCGATTGAAATGCGCCAGATCGCAGAAACTTATATCCGTTTGAGGGCGGTGCGTCATTTAGAAAAAGGCCGCATTGTTATTTTCGCTTGTGGCACGGGAAATCCTTATTTTTCCACGGATTCGGCGGCGGCTTTGCGCGCAGCTGAAATTCATGCGGAAGCGGTGTTCAAGGCGACGAATGTGGATGGTGTGTACGACAAAGACCCGAGGAAGTTCCCCGACGCAAAGCTTTATCGCGACTTGACCCATGATCAGGTTTTGGTGGAAAAACTCGGCGTGATGGATGCGACAGCTGCGGCACTTTGCCGGGACAATCAGACGGATATTTACGTCTTTAACTTGAATGATCCTGAAAATATTTCTCGCATCTTGCATGGTGAAGAGGTTGGGACTTGGGTTCATTGAGTTTTGATGTCGTCTAGATATGACGAGAAAGCTTGTGCCATCGATTTTTAGAATGAGAGGATGCGTCTTGATGCGAAGCTCGCTTGAGGCGCTTCCTTTTTTTATTTTGAATTTCGACCATAATTTGTCACTAAAAATTTGAAGCGAGCCTGCAGGGATGATTATAATTTGAAGAAAAGAAGCGCCTATGGAGGAATTATGTCCATCGAAATTACAAAAGAGACCTATCGGCCTTATGAAGAGAGCATGGAGAAGAGCATTCGCTACCTGCAAGACGAATTGACGCATATTCGTGCGGGCCGTGCTGATGCCAGACTGCTCGACCGCGTGCTTGTGCCCTATTATGGCGTGGACACGCCTGTGAATCAGGTGGCGACCATCCAGGTGAGTGAGGCAAGACAGCTTTTGATTACGCCTTGGGATCAGACGGTTTTGAAGGATTTGGAAAAAGCGATCCTCAATTCGGATATTGGCATCACGCCGCAAAATGACGGCAAAGCGATTCGCCTGAACTTCCCGATGCTGACTGAAGAACGCCGCCGCGAGCTGGGCAAGCAGGTGCAAAAGCTGGGTGAAGAGTGCAAGGTCCATATCCGCAATGTGCGCCGTGATTTCTTGGATCACATGAAAGCTTTGCTCAAGAAAAATGAGATCGGTGAAGACCACTATCACGATGCGGAGCGCGAGATTCAAAAACGCACGGACAAAGAAGTCGAAAAGATTGAACAGCTGGTCAAAGAAAAAGAAAAAGATCTGATGACGATCTGAGGTCTTGTGCGTCAAGAAGTCAATTTTAGTGTCAATTTTTGGGATCTGAGTTCAGAGCTTGCGACGCACTCAGAGCGCTTGAGAGCAGAACAGCTTAAGGCGCGTGTGGACGCTCTGCCGCGACATGTAGCGATCATCATGGATGGGAATCGTCGCTTTGCTGAACGAGAGGGCCTGTCCGTGCGCCAAGGCCATGCATTGGGGGCTGAGCGCATGCATGAGATCGTGCGCTTTTGCCAGCACCTCGGTGTTCGCTATGTGACGGTCTATGCCTTTTCGACGGAGAACCATAAACGCAGTGTGAGCGAAGTGACGGCTCTAATGGAGCTTTTTGTTCGCTATTTCACAAAGTACGATGCAGAGCTCAAAGAAGAAGGCGTGAGACTCCGTTTTTTGGGTGAGCGGGAAGCCTTGCCCGCTGCTGTGACACGTGTGATGGACTACGCAGAACGAAGCTCCAAGGATCGAAGCCGCTTAGACTTGATCGTCGCATTTAACTATGGCTCTAGGCGGGAACTCTTTTCGGCAGCAAGACGCTACGCTCAGGATCTGCTCGCGGCAGCTCAGACTGGGAAGTCAACAACCCAA
>JAEWGS010000043.1 GCA_023388205.1 Bacillota bacterium | reverse complement strand
GTTAAAGCCCTTCCCCGATGAAGCTTTGTTGGCACGTTTGGAAAAGGCGCCTGCGATTTTTTGTTATGAAGAGTGTGCCGCTCCCGGTGTGCTTGCCGCTCAGCTCCGCTTAGCTTTGGCCAAAAGGGCAGAGCATTGCGTCGAAAACTCAGATTTGGGCGCTCACGGAACACCGGATCAAAGACCAGCTGCTCAAAGAACACCTTATGTTTTTGAAAAAAACTTAGGCGATCGGCCGGTCTATCACGGTGCGACTGCAGAGCTTTTCAAGAGTTTGGGTTTTGATTTAGCCTCTTTAGAAGCCGATATCTGCGACAAAATGAGCAGAGTGAAAAAGTGAGGGAAATGTCGATGCGTGTTTTGATTCTCGCTGATCAATACAAAGATCCCAGGCAGGAGCTGAGCCATCGTTTTTCAGAGGTGTTAAAGCAGCAGGGACTAGAGGTCTCTGAACTTGTTTTGCCGAATCGAGCGCTCGCTTGTGAGGATCTCGCTGAAAAGGAAGAAGCGGCCCAATTACTTCTTGTATTAGGCGGAGATGGCAGTTTTTTGCGAGCGGCTCATTTGGCTTTGCGATGGGACTGCCCAATCTGGGGGATTAATTTAGGGAGCCTAGGTTTTTTGCTTCAAACAGAGACAGAAGAGGCGCTGCGCATCTGTGAGGACGGTTTGTCTTGGAACGAAGAGAAGCTTTTGGTGTCTCATCGAAGTATTTTGCAACTGCAGCACTTGGATCAAAAAGGGCGGCTCTTAACTCAGGCGAAAGCCCTGAATGATATCGTTTTAACCTCATCGACTCAGACGCGCTTTGTCGCTTTGGAGGTCAATATCGATGGGCAGATGCGCGAATCTTTTTATGGCGATGGCCTGATTTTGTCGACAAGCTCGGGATCGACAGCCTATGCTTTGGCGTCCGGAGGTCCAGTTGTAGACCCGATTTTGGATGTGATGGAGCTTTGCCCTTTGTGTCCACATGCCTTGCACCATCGCCCCTTAGTCTTATCGGGTGAACGTCATATTCAAGTTGAATTGACCGAGCTTCCTTCAGATCGATATGAAGCGCAAATTCGCGTGGACGGTGAACAGGTTCAAATTATGAAACGAGGTGAGTCGATCAGCTTGTCTTTGGCGAAGCAAAAGCTCAAAGTGATTTCACCCAAAGGTCGGGACAACTTTTTTGAGCTACATGAAAAGCTTAGACGGCGTGGTGAAGGTTATCGAAGGGCGCATGAAGATTGAGAAGCGCTTTAGGATGACGCTTTTGTTATGATGTAGCTGATCAAAAAATCTGGATGAGATGATCCAAATGTGGAGGGGCGAGCTGTGACACACTTTACTTCACGCGCGCATGCAACAGAGATGAAATTGACTAAAAACCATCGGCAGGCTCTGATTTTGGCCTTGATTCGCGAACATAAAATTGGCACACAAGAAGATCTCGTTTCCAGAATTTTGCAAACCGGCGCATATGTCACGCAGGCGACCATCTCGCGCGATATTCGTGAGTTGAATCTCATTAAGATGACTGACGAATCGGGACAGGTCTACTACGGTTCTATGAAGCGAGATGATGAGCAACCCGATTTGGCTTTGTGGCGCGTTTTTACGGAGGCGACGCTATCCGTGTCTGCAGCGGAGAATTTGGTTGTGGTCAAGACGATGTCGGGGCTTGCTCCGGGGGCGGCTTCAATGCTTGACGGTTTGAAGCACGACTTGGTGGTGGGCTCGATTGCGGGCGATGATACGATTTTCTTGGCTTGTAAAAACAAGGAAGATGCATTGGCACTCTCAGAGCAGCTTTACATGATGTTGCAGCGCAAGTGGAGCTAAATTTGCTCGAATTTACTTTCCTTATCGAGGCGTTCGAATCGTCTAAGTTGCGCCTAAGCTTTGGGTCTAAGTTGCGCCTAAGCTTTGGAGCAGCTTTTTTATTGGGCGCACAGCAAGTTTTAAGGATTTTTTGGAGTGCCTTTTCTCATTTTATTTGGCGAAGTGAAAAGAGAAAATCTTCTTTGGGATGAAAATAGTAAAATGCGATGCGTAGGAGGATCCGCATGCTTCGTTCGTTATCGATTTTGAATTTAGCCATTATTGAATCGATGGAGGTTCAACCAGGAGAGGGACTCATTGTGCTCGCTGGCGAGACCGGTGCAGGGAAGTCGCTATTGATTCAAGCGATCAAAGCCCTAAGCGGTCGACGAATTTCCAAAGACATGATTCGCCGTGGCGCGGATTTTGCGCGTGTCGAGGCCGTTTTTGATGCGTTTGACACCTTCTTGCCCACCGATTTGAAAGAAGATCTCTATCCAGAAGGCATCGCTGAAGATGATGTGCTGATCTTGAGCCGAGAAATACAGCGAAATGGAAGAAGTACCTGCCGTGTCAATGGGCGCATGGTCCCTTTGAAGTTTCTCGAAGAGCTGGGTCAAAGCCTCATGGAAATTCATGGTCAGCATGAAACTCAGCAACTTTTTGATGCGAAGCGCCACATGGATATTTTGGATCGCTACGGACAAGGTCGTATTGCCGTGATCAAGGCTCAGTACGAGCGTCAGTTTCGCGAACTGCTCGAATTGAAAAAAAAGGCCAAACGACTGGTTGTAGATCCGGAGAAGCGCCAGCAATTGACGCTGCGTTTGAAGCAACAAAAACAACTCCTAGATCGGGTGAATCCGCAGGTGGGTGAAGAAGAAGCGCTCTTAAAACGAAGACGCCAAATTGAACGACAAAGCGAGGTGTTTTTAGCCCTATCACAGGTGGAACAGGCTTTGAGCCAAGAGCGCGAAAGCGCTGGGATGACAGTTTTTCCATCGACGCTGTCTGAGTTGGATCGCGGGGTCAAAGGCTTGGAGAGAGCCGCTTCACTTTTGAGAGAACAACAAGCTTCAAAAGAGCCAGTCACAAAAGACGAAGCGATTCAGCTCAATGACATTGAAGAACTGAGAGCGCGCTTAGCTAAGCTTGTTCCGGAATGCTACGATCTGGCAGCTCAGCTCAATGAGTTGCTTTTGCGGTTTGATCAGCCAGAAGAACAGCGCCGCCAGATTGACGAAAGACTCTCCTTGATTGAGCGACTCAAAGATCGCTTCCGTATGGACTTTGATGAAGTGATTCTGGAGAGACAAAAGATTGAGCAAGCCTTGAAACAGCTCGATGACAGTATTCCGGAGATGCAGCGCTTGGCAAAGCTCGAGCAAGAAAGTAAAGAGGCACTCAAGGAAACGGCCATGCGTCTGAGTGAGGCACGCCACGAGGTTGCAGAAGAATTAAGCTTGAGAATTACGGCAGAACTTAAGGCCTTGGAGATGCATGCCGCGCGTTTTTCGTGTCAGTTCGAGAAAAAAGTTGCGGATATTCAGGGGACAGAACACTGCGCATTTTTATTTTCTGGCAATCATGGTGAGGCTCTGGCGCCTTTAGCTGATATTGCGTCTGGCGGTGAAGCTTCAAGAATTATGCTCGCCATCAAAAGTGTTTTGGCTGAAGTCGATGCGACGCCTATTTTGGTTTTCGATGAGGTGGATACAGGCATTTCAGGTTATGCCGCAAAAGAAGTCGCCAAACGTTTGTCTCAGCTGGCGCAAGGCAGGCAGGTTCTTTGTGTCAGTCATCAGGCTCAGGTTTTTGCCTATGCGGATGAGGCCTTTATGTTAAAAAAACGTGCGCATGAGGAGCGGACAATCAGTGAGATTTTCAAAGCGGATGAGGATTTGAAGCGTTCGGAGTTGTCGCGTTTGCTCGGGGCGGGGGTCTCAAAATCTTCCAGCGAGGCTCTGGCGCAAGAGCTGTTCAAAGAAGCTAAACGGGATAAAGAGGCAAGAAAGTAGCGTCACGCAGGTAGCGCTAAATCCAGGCCAGAGATCCATGTTCATTTTTGTTTGTACCATTCATCCTGCGATTTGAGTTGCTCAGTGAAGTGAAGGAGTCGCGCCTTTGCGTCCGGCGTGAAATACGCGTTGAGATAGCTTTCGAAATCGAGTGGGATCGCGGCAAAAACTTCATGATCGAGAGAGACGGATACGGCTACTTCTGGATCGGAAAAACGAAGATGATACGCGTGAAGTAGCTGGCGCCTTGCGCCCGGATCGGCCTTTTTATCTTCAGATGTATAAAGACTTTCTCCAACTAGGGGATAGCCGAGGTGCAAGGCGTGCACGCGAATCTGGTGGGTGCGTCCTGTCTCGATGCGGCAGGCGAGGAGCGTGCTTTTTCCGTCTCGACTGTGAGCGATGGGGAAAAAATGACTGGCACAAGCTTTGCCATCTTTTTCGTCGACGATGCGTTCGATGATTGAATGAGGAGAACGGGCGATCTTAGCGAGACAGGTGATCGGCTTTTCAATCTGTCCGTGGCAAATTAAAAGATAGGTTTTTTCTAGCTGACCCGAAGCTAAACGGTGGTGGGCGTAGGCGTCTTTGGCAATGAGAACGATGCCGGAGGTGTCCCGATCCAAACGGTTGACTAAGTGGATCGGTGCTTTTGAAACCATGTTTGAAGCGGCCTTTTCACAGCCGAGATAATTGGGATGCGTGAGGAGTCCAGCGGGCTTATGAATGGCCATCCAAGACAGATCCTCTTGGAGTAAGAAGCCTTCTGGGAGGGGCAGACGATTCTTCTCCCATATAGACCATTCTGGGTCTTCCAGTTCCAGCGTATCGCCATTTGTGACAGGATCAATCATGCGCTGTGGGCTTTCGTTTTTGAGCACACGACCATAGAGGCGCAAGCGTTTAAGCGCTAAGCTCGAATAGGCGTAGCGATTTTTAAGAAAATCTTTGCAGGCGCAGGGGCGCGAGAGATCTGTGACAAGGTACTGGCGTTTCATTTGGACTATTTTAATGAAATTCTTATTAAACAGACTTTGAAGAGGATTAAAACTTATTTTTGCCCCGATGAAATCTCGAAAAAACAACGGTCGACAGCGACTTATTTCAAGCGCGAATTATCTAAATTGGCGGAAAG
>JAEWGS010000020.1 GCA_023388205.1 Bacillota bacterium | reverse complement strand
GTTAAAAAGGAGGCTTTTAACGAATCTGATTATCTGAAGAAAAGAACGGAAGATCGGAAAAACCGCTTTATTTTAAAGTGGTATTTGGTATCTTTCTATTTCTTTATAGCGTCCTTTGGGGCAAAATTCTTTCTCAAAATAGGAAGAGGCCCCTATGGGCTCTTTCCTTTTAAGAATCGCAAGAAGGTAAAAACAGACCCTGAGTACAGCACTGAAATACCCTTTGATGCTGATCCACTTTTGATTTATTACGCCTCGACCCAAGTCAAGGTCAAAGGAGGGCCAGCACGCCTATCCAAAGGAAATGCCGCTAACTATTTCGCTTCGCTCTATTTGAAGTGGATCAAAAATGGAAATTTAGAACCCTTTGTACCCATCGATAGTAAAGGTCAGAAAAAGGCAAAAGATACGGTGTTATACATTCGCAAGTTGCCTTTGGAGTTTTCGAATCACGTCGAACGCAATTACTGGAAAATGCTCGAAAAAGCCGCTAACGATGGCGTCATTACAGGAAAGAGTATCGAAGAGCGTCTGAAAAAGGCCCCGACGCAATCAGAAAAACTTATTTTCTCAGCGAATACACACGCAGTGAAAAAGTTTCAAAGTCTCAAATATGGGACCAAAAAAAGAGTAAAAATGCTACTCACCCCAAAAGGTCTGAAGGCCTGCGAAGATCTTTGTGCTTTTGAAAAATTCATTCGAGATTATTCGCTTTTGGCTCAAAGAGAGGCTTACGAAGCGGCGGTATGGGACGATTATCTTGTAGCTGCCACAGCTTGTGGATACGGTGAAATCGCATTGAAGCAGATGCAACACTTAATTCCTGAATATCAGTTTGCCAGTGAATGTTATGACAGTGGGATGGATACCTTTGATTTGCTTCGAATGTCTCACGCTCATTCGATCATTACTTCCAGCCTCGCCAAGGAGAGGAGCAGTAGTGGTTCTAACTCCTTTGGCGGTGGCGGGGGCTCTAGCTCCTTTGGCGGCGGTGGGGGCTTCAGCGGCGGATCCAGTGGGGGCGGTGCTCGCTGATTAAAAAGCCATCTTGAGAAGCCTCGTTTGGATGCCTTTACTTCACCTCAATCCCGTTATATCGCTGCTATTAAAGAAAAAAAATCATCAAATGTTCTGTAAGCACTTGCGGGATGCGCTAAAAAAAGCCATAATACGAAAGATTTTTGTAGAACGGTGTTTGACGAGCGTTGATCAATCAGCTCAAAACGCCAATGTCTCAACTACGGAGGAAATGTTCATGACTTTCAAAGAATTAGTGGATTCGGTTGCTAAGAATGCGGAATGCACGCAAGTCGTTGCGAATAAGGTGCTCAAGGCCTTAGTCGAAGAGATCGCGACCAGCCTCGATGCTGGCGAAGAAGTTCAATTGACGGGCTTCGGAACGTTCTCGCTTCGTGAGATCAAAGCGCGTGAGGGCAGAAACCCCCAAACGGGTGAGAAGCTTAAGATTGCGGCTTCGAAGTCCCCTGCGTTCAAGGCTTATCCTGCGTTCAAGAAGCGCTTCAAGTAATGAACTTTAAGATCCGCTGCTGCGGATCTTCATTGCCGGTGTAGCTCAGTTGGTAGAGCAACTGATTTGTAATCAGTAGGTCGGGGGTTCAAGTCCGTCCACCGGCTCAGGGTTCTTTTAGAACCCTTTTTTTATTTGAGGAATATTCAAACTTTTATAGAAACAGCAAAGGAGGCGTTCATGCGACAAAAAAAGAGTTCAAGCGATCTTCAAACAGGACTCGCTCAACTCCAAGGTGAACTTGAGCGTGTAAAAGCGCACTATGAAACGGGAAGCAAACAGTGGAATCAGCATCTCAAACACATCCAAAATCAAGTCAAGCTGATCAAAGAAGATGCGGACGCACTCAGCTATGCCCTCAATGATTTGGCGCAAACGCTTAAGGATTTGATGTCAAATCAAACGAAATCTACTGAAGCTGAATAAAATTCACTTTTATAGAACGGTAAGGAAGGCCGCGCAACGCGGAAAATGCTTAATGAGCAACGAAGTAATCAAAAAGCACATTCAATCGATTGTCAATCAAATTCAAGAGCAGCGCATTCAGTTTTTGCGTCTGCAATTTACTGATCTTTTTGGCAAACTCAAAACGGTCAATGTTCCTGCGGCGAGAGCTGAGCGCATTTTATTGCAAGGCATGATGTTTGATGGTTCTTCTATAGATGGTTTCGTCCGTCTAGAAGAAAGCGACATGTATCTCAAACCGGATCTTTCAACTTTTGCGATTTTGCCCGAGCTTATGGAACTGAGGCATGAAAAGCATCAGTCCATGGAGATGACGCCGCGTTCAGCGCGCTTGCTCTGCGATGTTTACACTGCGGAAGAAGAGCCCTTTGAAGGCGATCCGCGCTATATTCTCAAGCGCCAAATTCAGGCCGCAAAAGAAATGGGATACCATTGTGACATCGGTCCAGAAATGGAGTTTTTCCTCTTTGCTTTAGACGAACATGGGCTGCCTTCTTTATCGAGTTACGATCCCGGTCGTTATTTTGATTCAACCCCGACTGACCGCGGGGAGTTGACACGCCATCAAATGGTTTTGGCTTTGGACGAGATGGGTTTTCAGGTCGAAGCAGCCCACCATGAGTGTGCCCACGCGCAACATGAAATTGATTTTCGTTATACAGATGCCCTTTCAGCCGCTGATCAGGTCGTGACCTTCAAGGATGTCGTCAAAGGGGTCGCCGCTCGATTTGGCCTGCACAGTTCCTTTATGCCCAAGCCCTTTTATGGACAGGCGGGAAGCGGTATGCACTTTAATCTTTCGATGACTCAGGCTGGGCAAAATTGCTTCAACGATCCTAAAGGGGAACTCGGTCTCAGCCCCTGCGCCCACTATTTTATTGGTGGATTATTGGAACACGCTAAAGCGCTCACGGCACTGACCAACCCGACCGTCAACTCCTACAAGCGTCTCGTTCCCGATTTTGAAGCGCCCTGCTATATTGCTTGGTCGGCCAAAAACCGTTCTCCGCTGATCCGCATTCCTTCTGGTCGCGGCAATTCCGCGCGTGTCGAACTGCGTTCACCAGATTCTTCAGCCAATCCCTATTTGGCCTTTGCTGCGGTGCTGGCTGCCGGCTTGGACGGGATTCGCAGAGAACTGCAACCGCCACCATCCGTCAACGAAAATATCTTTGCGATGCCAGAGGCTAAACGGCGCATGTTAGGCATTGAAGCCTTGCCTGCGACAATTGAAGAAGCCCTGATTGAACTAGAGCAAGATCCTGTCATTATGGATGCCCTCCACAATCATTGTGCGACGCAATTCATTCGGGCTAAGCGCCTAGAGTGGAAAGAATATAATCAGAGGATCAGCGAGTGGGAAATTCAAAATTATCTGAATTGCTAAGTCACCCAGACAGCAGCGATCATCAATCTACTTTTCGTCAATCTATTTTTGAGCCGACCTTAGCGCAGCCCCAAAAGCAAGACGCTTTGCTTCCCCCAGAAAGCCGCGTTTATCTCTTTGGGGCGAGTGGCGATCTGGGCTCTGATCTTTTAGCGCATCTTTTGGCCCAAAATGTCGAGGTGATCGCCTTTTCGAATCAGCATCCAGAGCGTCTTTTGGCCTACAGTGAGCATCCGAAATTCAAGCATCAAAGTCTCGATTTGCTGCATACGGAACAGGCGCGGCTGTTCCTCCGTCAGCTGATTTCAGAGTGCGGTGCGCCGACTCATCTCGTCTTTGCCGCAGGTCTTTCTCACTATGCACTCTTTCAAGATACAGAAGCTCAAAAAGATCTTGACCTTTTCAAAATCGCACTCTTGACGCCAGCTGAATTGATTAAGGAGACCTTGCCTCACTTTTTCGCAAAAGGGCGGGGAAACATTTTGTTTTACGCTTCCATTTGGGGACTGCATTCAGCTGCGATGGAAGCGATGTATGCTGCGAGCAAAGCGGCGCAAATCGCTCTGACTCAAAGCCTAGCTAAGGAGCTCGGTCCATCTGGCATTCGGGTCAATGCGCTTGCTCCTGGGTGGATTGAAGGACAAATGAACGCTCGTTTTTCAGAAGAAGAACGCCAAGCTTTTGAGCAAGAACTTGCTTTATTCCGTATAGGGAAAGCCGAAGAAGTGAGTCAAGCCGCACTGTTTTTGATGTCTGAATCGGCTTCTTATATTACGGGCGAAGTGCTTCGCGTTGACGGTGGATTTTGAAGCTTGCGATGAAGCTTGCGATTTTGCGGCAAAATGGACAGCCAAATTTTGATTGAGCCGTTATGCTATTAATCTAGTTCTTGTTAACCATCTATGCTCAAGTGAACATAACGGGTTCATTCAAAAACAAATTAGACGATCAGAATACAAAGGATAAAACTGTGACAAAAGAGAAAAAGACCGTACTCGTCGCCATGAGTGGCGGCGTCGATTCAACCGCCGTAGCTAAGATGCTTAAAGATGAGGGTTACCTTGTAACGGGTGCAACTTTTCATCTTTACGATGAAGAAAGCTTAGCCCCTTATATGGCTTATGCAGAAGCCCATGACGATGCCGATGAAGCGAGTGTTTTAAGGCAAGCTGGACTCGTTAAGCAAGCCGAAAGTCTTGAGCTGATGGATGCCCATCATTTGAAACAGGAGGGAAGCGCGACACTTCATAGCGATCCCAATGCCTACATTTGTAGTGCAGCGGATTTCCCGAATGATCCTGCGGTGCAAGATGCCGCCAGAGTTTGTCGAGATCTCGGCTTGCAACATATCGTCTTTGATTTTCGGGCAGATTTTTATCGTCACGTTGTCAGACCTTTTGTTCGCCTTTATTTGCAGGCGAAGACCCCCAATCCCTGTGTCCTTTGTAACAAGTGGATCAAGTACGGCCTCTTTTTTTATCTCGCGCGTCAATTGGACTTCGATTTTATCGCCAGTGGACATTATGCAAATGTGCGTGTTGGGGAAGACGGTCGCTACCATCTTTTTTGCCCCAAAGAACTAAAAAAAGACCAAAGTTACATGCTTTATCAGCTGAATCAGGATGTTTTATCGCACCTGCTTTTGCCCCTTTGGAATCAGGAAAAATCTCATTTGCGTGAAATGCTGCTCAACTGCGGTTTAGACTACATCGGAAAGAAACACGACAGCCAAGATATTTGTTTTATTCCACAAAAGCGTCATTCGGATTTTATCGCTAAGTACGCTCGGGAATCTAAGCAAGAAGGCCCGGCCTACGTCCTTGTAGGTGGTCAAGAAGTCTATCTCGGGCAGCACAAAGGGCTCGAGCACTACACTGTTGGCCAACGAAAAGGCCTCGGTTTTTCTTATCATAAGCCCTTATTCGTCAAGCGCTTAGATCTTGAAAAGAACGCTTTGATTTTGGCTGGGGATGAGGCGCTTTGGACCCATGACTTTTACATCAAAGACCTTAATTTCTTATCGGATCAACTTCCTCAAATGCCAGCTGCGCTTTTGACTCGCGTCCGCTATCAGGCTCAAAAATCTGCGGCAACCTTGCTCGAGAGTCCTTATACCGCTGGAAGCACTAAAATCTATCAAGTGCATTTTGAAGAAGCGCAGCGTGCGATCACGCCTGGACAGGCTGC
>JAEWGS010000117.1 GCA_023388205.1 Bacillota bacterium | reverse complement strand
TGAGAAGATCCTCTGTTGCGGATGACCTGCTCGAAATGTAACAGAATAATAACAAAGCGCTTTGTTTTTTACAAGAAGATTACAAAGCAATTTCTTCTTGAAACAGAAGCGTGTTTCTTTTTGTACTAACGAGCCGTGCGTTTTGACGCATTTGGCGCCTTATTCAGCGCCTTTTTGAAAGCAACAGACACCAATAAAAGGCCAGCGTTCGTCAGGGCCAGTTCATCCGGCACTTCTTCATCAGGCGCCAGCTCATCCGGCACTTGTTCACCAGGCCGCCATTAGTCAAAATGAATATTAAAAATAAAGGAGCGTCAAAGAAAGCTATGCGCGTCAGTATTTCTTCCTTAGGCCAAGATAGTCATCGTTTTGATTCCAAACCCAAGCCGCTCATACTGGCAGGCTGCGAAATTGAAGGAGCACTAGGCCTCTCTGGGAATTCCGACGCAGATGTGCTCTTTCACGCCTTGACCAACGCCGTGAGTGGGCTGAGCGGCGAACCCTTTTTGGGGCCCCCCGCAGATGCCTTGTGCCAAAAAGGGATCAGCGATTCTCGCATCTATTTAGAGCAGGCCTTAAATCGCTTGTACGAACTTCGCCCCGACTGCCACCTCACGCATCTTTCTTGCAGCATCGAAGCAAAAAAGCCTCGGCTCTTTGAACACTTGCCAAGGCTTCGCGCGAGTTTAGCTCAGGTGCTTCATTTGACAGAAAAGCAAGTCGCTCTAACTGCGACCACAGGTGAAGGGCTGACCGGGCAAGGCCGCGGCGAAGGGATCCAAGTCCTCTGTATTTTATCCGCCACTGTCGATCTAGAAGATGCATCCTGCGATGCCCTGGAATGATGCTCTGGAATGATGCCCTGGAATAGGCATCTCCGCTTTCGAATTTCGGAAAATCCCTCAGGCCCCGATCAAGTCCCAAAAGAGCCGACAAAAATCAACGGTTCTCCTCCACTAAAGCACGATATATGCCATAGCCTTCTTTTTCGAGATCCTCTTCAGGAATAAAACGAAGCGCGCTACCATTAATACAGTAGCGAAGGCCGCCTTGCTCTTTGATCCCATCTGTGAAAACGTGCCCCAAATGGCTTTGACCATAAGCGCTTTTCACTTCGACACGATGCATCCCGTGACTGAAGTCTTCCACATACTCGATACGCGACTCAGAAATCGGACGGCTAAAGGCGGGCCAGCCACAGCCTGAATCATACTTATGCGTAGAAACAAAAAGCGGCTCCCCAGTCACACGATCCACATAAATACCCGGTCTAAACTCGTGATCATAAGGATGGCTAAAAGGCGCTTCCGTCGCCGCATGCTGCGTGACCTCAAACTCGGCATGGGTCAAACTTTGACGGGCTTCCTCTTCACTCAACTTGCGATAACGACGGTTTTCTTCTTCAAAAAGCGGCTGATTCGCTAAGTTGAGATTCACATGACAGTAGCCCATTGGATTGTTATCTAAATAATTTTGGTGATAACTCTCAGCGTCGCCAAAGCCTTCCAGGGGCAGAATCTCTATCGCCGTCTTGCGACCGTATTCTTTCTCTTTTTCTTCAATCAAGCGTTTCGCCACACGTTCGCTTCGCTCATCGTTCGGCTCGAAATAAATGCCCGTGCGATACTGTGTTCCGATGTCATTTCCCTGACGGTTCACTGAAAAAGGATCGATCGTACGAAGATAATGCAAAAGCAACTCAAAGAGGCTGACGCGGTTCGCGTCGTACACAATCTTGACCGTTTCTGCGTGCCCGCTTTCCTTGAGCGTCTCGTAGCGCGGCTGATCGCTGCGCCCATTGGCATAACCCACTTCTGTGTCCACCACGCCAGGAATTTTTTTGAAATAAGCCTCTGTGCCCCAGAAGCAACCGCCCGCCAACCAAATAGTCCTCAATTCTTCTGCGTGAACTTGATCATGTAATCTTTCGATAATCGCTGCATCTGTCATCATAGAACCTCCTTTTTCAGGCGACTTTTAGGCGACTTATAGCCTGCTATCACCTGCGATCACTTGCTTTAACCTGCTTTACTTAATGTATCGATGCCTCATTTGTATCGATGCCTCATTGTTTTGGGCGGCGTTTGAAGGAAATACAATCCGCCTCTTGCTCCCGCCGACTCAGGCCTGCGTCAACCTGATTTGGGCGCGGCATCATCTAAGCAAAGATCCAAAAATTCTGTGAGCTGATCCACATAGAGCACCTGTATCCCCACCTGCTGTGCGACGCGATCCGCCGTTCGTCGGCAGGCCGAAGGACAAATGACCGTTTTGAATCCGTAGCGAGCGGCTTCTTGGAGTCGGCTTTCGATATGCGGAATGCGACGGCTTTCACCCGTCAGCCCCACCTCGCCAAAAAAGACGGTTGAAGGGCGAAGCGGTCGATTCTTGTAAGAAGAAATCAATGCCGCCAAAATAGCCAAATCACAAGCCGTCTCGCTGATGTTGAGCCCACCGACGACATTGATAAAAACATCGTAGATCGACAAGTCCCAAGAAAATTGCTTTTCGAGCAATGCGATCAAAAGCATCAGACGATTGCGATCGATCCCTTGCGTCATGCGGCTACCCTGCCCAAAAGCCGTCCGATTAATCAGGGCCTGAATTTCATGCAAGAGGGGACGATTTCCCTCTAACCCACAAGTGATTGAAGAGCCTGGAACCCCGATGGGGCGTCCCTCCAGCAGCGCTGATGAGGCATCTTTGACCGGCGTCAAGCCTTCACGCCCCATATTAAATAAGCCAAGATGATGCGTCGCCCCAAATCGATTTTTGCTCGAACGAAGGAGGCGCAAAGAAGAACTGCCATCACCACTAAAATCCAAAACCGTATCCACCATATGCTCAAGGACGCGCGGCCCCGCCAAACTGCCATCTTTGGTCACATGACCGACGAGGCAAATCGTACATCCGAGCCCTTTGGCTAATCTCAAAAAGCCCGCAGCGACCTCCCTGACCTGAGACACAGACCCCGGCGCAGAACTGAGTTCTTCTGAATAGAGCGTTTGTATCGAATCGACGATCACAAAAACTGGTTTCAAGGCCAAAATAATCTCTGCGATGCGCTCAAAAACCACTTCAGGGAGCAACTTGATCCCCGGGCGCTGAATCCCCAGGCGATCTGCACGCAGCTTGATCTGGCTCGGCGACTCTTCACCACAAACATAGAGGATATCCCCCTTAAGCTCGCTCGCCTGACAAATTTGAAGCAACAAAGTCGATTTGCCGATCCCAGGCTGTCCTCCAAAAAGAAGCAAGGCACCCCGAACGAGGCCTCCACCCAGAACATCATCTAGCTCTTGAATGCCACTTGAATAGCGTTGCTCCACGTCATGGCCAATATCTTTCAAATCAAGGAGCGTTTTCGAAGGGTGCTCCGCCTTGGCTGAAGAAGAGCGGCTCAGATTTTGCTGATCAATCTTTTGATCCAACCAGCTGCGCCCGCGGTTTTTGCTCCCAGCCTTGAGATCACTGTGCGCATAAGTTGGCGCTTCCACCATCTTATTCCAGGCGCCACAGCCGGGACACTTGCCGAGCCATCCCGAACTTTCGTAGCCGCACTCTGTGCAATAGTAGAGCGTCTTTTTCGCCATAACTCTCCTCCCTCTCCTTTCTCAAGCGCTTTCAACTAGCATAACAGGCGAATTCTCGCATGCATGTAGCACTTTTCCAAAAAGCGCTTCGCTTTGAGAAAAAATCCAAAAAACGAGCGCCAAATGGCCTTTTGAAAGACGCAACTTGGACATGAAAAATTAAAGAGACAGAGACTTTTGATGCAATAAATCTCAGCAGACGTGGCATACTATGGTCAAAGGTGAATGAAGTCTTTGCGCGACATGTGCGAAAAACAGGGATTTGAGCGAAATTGACAAACACACTTCGGTATTAGGAGGCGCTATGACTCTTAAACGATCGAAAGATGGATCAATGCCAATGACCAGCCCCGCGCCGCAGTTGATTCCTGAACGCGTTTGGATTTTAACCGGCGCGACCGGGCATTTAGGAAATACCGTCGCAAAATGGTTAAGCCTTCGCGGCGCGAAAATGCGCTGTCTGGGCTTAGAAGCCGAGTGCCCAGCTCAACTAAAAATGTTAGAAGGTCCAGATTTTCTCTATCTCTCTGGAGATATAAGGGATCCTGAAGTGCTGCGCCAATTGTTTGAAGGCCTCGAGGGTCGTGAAATCATCGTCGTGCATATGGCCGGCAAAATCTCCATTTCAGACACCGTCGATCCCAGCGTCTACGATATTAACATTAAAGGGACAGACCTCATGCTTGAGGCCGCTGCACGCGCTCATGCTAAGCGTTTCTTGTACGTGTCTTCAGTTCATGCCCTCGCTGAACCTGAACAAGACGTCGAGATTTTCGAGCAAAATAATTATGATCCCGAGCGCGTCGTCGGTGCTTATGCAAAGTCAAAAGCCATCGCCACCCAGCATGTCCTTTCAGCCTCGATCTCACGCCAAAAGCAAGCGGCTATAAAAGCCGAAAATAAGGTCGAAGCCACCTCTTTAGCGTCCACGCCTTCTGCTTCGTCTCAGGCGTCCTCGCCCCCTCCGACCGATGCACCGATCCCTTCGAAGAGCGCAGAGCCCAGCAAACACAGCAAAACGCTTTCTCGCTTAAACAAAGAAAGCAAGGAACTCGAACGCCTTGCTCAATACCCTGCGCCCCAAGTGTCCATGGAGACCATTGTGCTCATGCCTTCAGGGATCATCGGTCCTGGGGACTTTGAAATTGGGCACACGACTCGCCTTTTTATTCAATTCCTCAAGCGCCGAATGCGTCAGGCGGTGCACGGCGGCTATGACTTTACCGACGTCCGAGATGTCGCCGAAGCGATCGTGCGCGCCGCAGATCTCGGGCGAGATGGAGAGTGTTATATCCTCGCCAATCGCTTTTATGAAATCGCAGACTTATTGAACACCCTTGCCACTTTGACCGGAATCAAGAAGATCACGCACTTTGTCCCCATGACCTTGGCGAAGCTTTTTTGCCCCTTTGCCGCGCTTTATTACAAGCTCAAAAAGCAGCGTCCGCTTTATACGAAATATTCGCTTTACACCTTGCGCTCACATTCAAAATTTTCACACGCCAAAGCTGAGCGCGAACTCGGTTATCGCCCGCGGCCGCTCATCGAAACCATGCGAGACACCCTGCACTTTTTGCGTCGTCAAAAATGGTCCCGCTGAAAGCTCTTGCCTATCGACTTTTCTCAGTCCTTGCAAGGGCCGCAAGGCGCTGACTCAGGCCAAATCCGATCTTCCCCTTGATCTTTTGCGCGAAATGAAAAGCCCTCTTGCGCTGCGACAATTTCGCTAAACGTCTGATAATGGTCACGCGTTTCATAAATGCGCCCATCCTCGGTGAAAACAAGTCGCCACGCCCCTCTGCGATCGGCAGGATCATGAAGGTCGCATTCGTAATAAAGAATTCCGGCATCCGTCGGCAAGATTTTCTCCCGATTAAAAAAGCGATTCCCACCGATCATATAGGTCTGTCCCTGAGGCGTTTTCCCCTTGGGATCACGAGCTTGCTCCTGTTTGCTCCGGTAATTTTTCGGCAAATGTCCAAAGCGACACAAATAGGCTGCCACCTCAGCGACTTCTCGATACTCCCCATCTTCTGAAACTTGAAAATAGGCCTCTTGAACCCGCGGATCTAAGACAAAATCTGGAACAGCCGACTGACTTTGGTTTTTTTGCCCCAAGCGCTCAGCTGTTGCCTTTTCCTTCGTCACCGCCTTTAACGCTGAAGGTGCCGCCGCTTGTCTATCGCTTGGCTTTGACTCGAGCTGCACCGATGTGATGAGCGCTGCATCTTGCTGCGAAGCACGCTTCGAAGGCTCATGTGGCTGCAAAAAGTACGGGCGCAAAAGCCCGATGACCAAAGCAGCGATCAAGATCGGCAACAAGGCTGCATAACGTTTTTTCAAAATGCTGAAGAAACTTTCTACTTCAGATGTATTCTTTTTTTGCGGATCCAAACCCACGCCAAACCTCCACCTCAAATTCCAAATGCTTCATGGATGAGCTGATCGTAACGCTCCTCACGCATCAAGCCCGATTGCAAAATTTCTTCGCGCAAGCTGCTGCCTTTCTCATAGGCTTGTTTCGCGATCTTTGCCGCTTGGTCATAGCCGATTTCTGGGCTCAGAGCCGTCACCAGCATCAGCGAGCGCTCGAGTTTGTCTCTCATGGCG
>JAEWGS010000105.1 GCA_023388205.1 Bacillota bacterium | reverse complement strand
ACATTGAGGTGATCGCAAAGATTGAGAACCGAGAGGGTGTTCAAAACTTCAATGAAATTTTGGCTGTTTCAGACGGCATCATGGTGGCTAGAGGTGACCTCGGCGTTGAAATTCCTGTGCAAGAAGTGCCAACGACACAAAAGGATCTCATCCGAGCGACCTATCAAGCGGGGAAGCCTTGTATCACGGCGACACAGATGCTTGATTCGATGATTCGAAATCCGCGTCCAACGCGCGCAGAAGTCAGTGACGTCGCCAATGCGATCATGGACGGAACCTCAGCGATCATGCTTTCGGGTGAGACCGCCGCGGGCAAGTACCCCTTGCAGTCACTCCAAATGATGGCTTCGATCGCGCTTTATACTGAGAGCAAAATAGATTACTGGGACCAGTTCGTTCACAACTACCAGGAGAGTACGGCGAGTGTGAGCAACGCGATTTCACATGCCTGTTGTACGACGGCGATGGATTTGGAAGCCAAAGCGATTTTGACGGTCACTTGTTCTGGGCGCACCGCGCGTTCTATTTCGCGTTACCGTCCCGCTTGCCCGATTATCGCAGCAACGGTTACGGAGCGCGTGCGCCGCAACCTGAAGCTCGCCTGGGGTGTGACGACATTCTTGACCGATTACAGCGAAAGTACAGATAAGCTCTTTAATACCTGTATCGATCTTTCTGAAAAAGCCGGTATGGTGGCGCAGGGTGATGTTGTGGTCATTACGGGCGGCACGCCTCTGGGTTTATCCGGCACAACCAATACGCTCAAAGTGACGAATGTCGGGAAGCTTTTGTGTAAGGGTGTGGGCCTCGGAGAAGAGACGATCACCGGCGAATGCTTGGTGCTGAAGTCGACGGATAATGTCAAAGAGATGGACATGCTACACGGAACGATTCTGGTGGCGCACAGTTTGACGGAAGAAGCCTTACCCTTGATCCGCAAGGCCGGCGCTTTGGTTGTCGAAGATCATCACAGCGACAGCTACGCTTTGACGGCGTCTCGGATTTTAGACGTACCTTTGATTTACGCCTGTGAAAATTGTAGTAAAGTCATTAAGACAGGATCGATCATTACGGTCAACCCGAAGAAAGGTTACGTGAGCTGAATTTTGAATTGAAACCTGTGGAAACGGCGCTTTTGAGGCGCCGTTTTCTTCGTTTTGGGAGGCATGAGATGAACGCACAAAAGTTGATGGAGCGGCGCAGCGCATGGCGAAAGCTGAGGCGACTGGCCTTTTGGATGATCGGGCTTTGGCTATTTTCTTTGTGCGGTTTGATCTTCTTTTTGCTTTATCCTGTGCCGCTTGTCAGTCGCGCTTTAGCCCTTTCCACTTGTGCTGTTATTTGGGCCATCTCTACTTGTGTTGTGTGGGTCATCCGTAAGCGCTGGCTTTTTTGTCAAAAACAGCAAGCCTTTGAGGGAGAAGAATCAATCAAATAGACGAGAGTCCGTTTACAAAAGGAGCTTAAAGCGTTTGAAAGTCTGAATTATGCCGTTTTCAAATTCGCCAAAAAGACTCAGTAAAATAAAGTATATTTCGCGTTGGGTATACTTCTTGGGCATGCTGTTTGGGCATGCTGTCGTTGCAAAAGATGTTGCGCATCAGTTTAAGTGCACTTTGAAGCGAGAAGACCTAACAGATATGGAGGAAGAATCATGAATACGGATCCGAAGCACCTCGGTTTAGCGCATCAGGAACAAGAAAATTTGCATCAAGAATTGCATTCATCCACTCAAGAGCCAGGACGAGACGCGGCGAATGGGGATGAAGGGGATATCAATGTGCAGCGCTTGGATGACAAGTTCCAGACGGAACACAAAGTCGAGGCCAATGAAACAAGTCGCGCAACACAAGAAGAACTGAGACAGAAGCTTTTGCTTGAGCAGGCAAAGGAAGAAGAACTTCGTGCTAAGGCGCAGAAGAAAGCGGCCAAGCGTCGTGCGAAACAAATTCGAAGAGAAGAATATGCCAAGGCGCGCCGGATGAGCGCCCCTTATCGTGGGCACCGCGTGGCGGCAGGCTTTGGTCTTGCACTGGCCGTTTTGCTGTCTGGTGTGGTCGGCGGAGGGATTGTCTATCAGCTTCGACAGGCTGACTATCAGGCTTTGCAAGCGCAAATTGAAGCGTTAAAAGGAAACAAGGACCTTAAGCTGCAAAGCCCTAAGCCTCAGGACGAAAAAAAGACAGTCAAGGAAAATGCCAATAAAGATCAGCAAGATTCGACCCATGAGAAAAGTCAAAGCGACCAGAAGCCCGTGACGCGAGGTGAAAATCTAGGCGCACAAACATCGGCGAGTCAAGAATTATCCACACCTGAAATTGCGCAAAAAGCAGTTCCGGCAGTGGTGGCGATTTTGACCCAAAGTACCGTGAGAACCCCTTTTGGCGATTCGTTGATTCAAGGCGCTGGTTCGGGTGTGATCATTGACGCGAAAGGTTACGTTGTCACCAACCATCACGTGATTGAAGGCGCAAACCAAATTACGGTCAAACTGGCTTCAGGCGATGACGTGGTCGGCGACGTGGTCCAGACAGATCCTGACAATGATATTGCTGTGGTCAAACTTGAAAGCGGCCGTGAATATCCCGCCATTGAGATGGCTGACTCTGATCTGGTTGTGGTCGGTGAAAAGGCGGTGGCCATTGGCAATCCTTTAGGTAACCTCGAAGGAACGGTAACGGAAGGCATTGTTTCAGCGACGGGACGCACGATCAGCAGTGTGTCTGAGCTGACGGGTCGACAGGTGACGATCGAGAACGCTTTGCAGACAGATGCCTCGATCAACAGCGGAAATTCCGGCGGCGCTTTGCTGAATGCGGAGGGAAAATTAATCGGGATCAATGTGATGAAAGCCGGAAGCCCGAATATGCAGGTGGCGGTTGATGGCATTGGATTTGCAATCCCCTCAAATCACGTCAAAGAGATTGCTTCTCAGTTTATCGACTACGATGAGCATGGCAAGCCGTCTTTTGGGATTGTGGGCATCGCATTGAGTCAAGAACAGCAGCGCAGCTTTGATTTGCCACAAGGCGTTTACGTGCGTGCGATTGTACCGAATTCGGGCGCGGCAGAATCGGATTTGAACCGTGGAGACATCATTACCCAGATCGATGGTCAAGCGGTGACGAGCCTGCAAGATATTAATGCCTTGAAGGCGAAAAAAAGTATCGGAGACAAAGTGAAGATCACTTATTTCCGAGCGGGTTCATACGCTGAGACTGAAGTGCAACTTAAATCGAGCAAGGAAATCGAGCAAACGACGGGCCAGTCTTTTAATTCGGATCCAAGTGGGCGCAATCCCAGCGAATCCCTTGAGCCCTCGTCAAGATCGTCTGAAAATGCTGAGAATTAAAGTCTATGCTGCTTGTGGGCATCATTTAAGAAGTTCATGGGCCCAAGTATCGGTGATGTAAGATGATTCACTTCAATTCGATAGAGACAAAAGAGGCAGAGCCCAAAGCGGCAAAGTCCAAAGCCGCCGGCTCTTGTAGCCAGCCTGAGCTGAATTCGCCTGAGTGTGAT
>JAEWGS010000099.1 GCA_023388205.1 Bacillota bacterium | reverse complement strand
GTCCCCGTCATCGACGACCGCGGCTTTTTCATGGGCATCATCAAGCGAAGTGATGTGATGGCGGATATCATCCAAAAGCATGTGCGCCCCTTCAAAACACCTCCGCATGACCCCCCACACCAAAGTTCTAGTCCCGCCTAATCGCTACTTGCTTCAGCCACTTGACTCCATCTTTCGACTCTGTCTTTTGGCTCAGTTTTTTTATTATTTTTGGGGGAGGAAGCGCCCGCTTTCTCTCTTTTTTTATTTTCAAAGCGCCTGGATTCATGGTCTTGCGTGCCTGGATTCATGGTCTTGCGCCGTGTTGTGCCGTTTTGTGCCATGCTGCGCCGCACCGCACCGCCATGCTGCGCCGCACCTTGTGTAACAGATTAAGTTCTCACATTCGTGCCTTTTCGTTACCTGCATGGGTACGGCAAAAAAGCGCATAATAATAGGATTGATCGTGGCTCTATTCCTTTCTGAACGCTCATCGCCCCAGATTTTAGTCTTCGGTCTCTCAAACCGAGCTCATCTTAGCCTCAACGCTTTGATCTGTAATAGTAGCCCTTTATTTCATATTAGAAAGGCAGTGTCATTGTGATACGCAAACTCAGTCAACATTGGCGTCAACACCGGATTTACGGATACCTCTGTCCGCTCCTCATGATCTTCGAGGTCTTCTGCGATATCTTGGTCCCTCTTTATATGGCGCAACTCATCGACGTAGGTCTTGTCGGACGCGACTTTGAACTCATCAAAAGTTTGTGCCTTCGCATTCTTTTGATCGGCCTTTTTGCCCTAATTTGCGGTGGACTGGGCTCTTATCTCGCCTCCTTTGGCAGCATGGGCTTTGCCGCGGATTTGCGTCAGGATCTCTATGACAAGATCCATAGTTATTCTTTCAAAAACCTAGATCAGATGCGCACGTCCACGCTCATCACCCGCATCACCAACGATGTGCAGCAAGTCGCTCAAGGCTTGATGATGATTATCCGCGGAGCGATTCGCGCCCCCCTAATGATTATCTTCGCCTTGATTATGGCTTACCGCCAATCCGCTGAACTCGGCAGCATTTTTTTCTTCATGATTCCCGCCATAGTCCTTTGTATCGGCATCATTATGGCCCTCACAATTCCCCGTTTTAAGTCCGCCCAAAAAGCTTTGGATGAAGTCAACGGCGTCACGCAAGAGAATATGCGTGCCATTCGTGAGGTCAAAGGCTTCGTTCGAGAGGATCAGCAAATTTCTGTCTTCGGTCGCGTCAATCAGGATCTGCGCAAGAAAAACATTTCTGCGTTTAAGATTCTGGCGCTCGCCTTTCCCTCCCTCTACAGCATCGCCAACATCTTCTTAGGCATCATTTTCTGGATTGGCGGTCAGATGATATTGGGCGGCAGCTTTGAAATCGGACGTTTGAGCGCCTTCTCGATGTATTGCTTTCAAATTACCTTTTCCTTGATCTTTCTCAGTTTTATTTTCATGCAGATCTCAAGAGCAAAAGTCTCAGGCGAACGCATTGTCGAAGTTTTTGACCTTGAATCAGATCTCGTCGAAAAGTCTGCGCCCATCCAAGCAATTCAAGATTGCAGCATCCGTTTTGACCATGTTTGCTTCCGCTATCCCGCTATGGCTGCCGACGCGCTCAAGGACATCAACTTTGAAATTAAAGATGGACAGACGCTGGGCATCATCGGCACCACGGGCTCCGGTAAGTCCTCCATTATCCAGCTGATCCCTCGTCTCTACGATGTACGCAGCGGTGCGATTCACATTGGTTCACACAACGTCAAAGATTACGCTTTCCAAACCCTTCGTGATGACATCGCTTTGGTCTTTCAAAAAAATGAACTCTTCACCGGTACGATCCGGAGCAATATGCTCTGGGGTCGCGCGGATGCAAGCGACGAAGACATCATCCACGCACTCAAAGCAGCTGACGCTTACGAATTTGTTTCCAAACTTCAGGAAGGCTTAGACGCACCTGTCGAGCGCGGTGGAAGTAACTTTTCCGGCGGCCAAAGGCAGCGCCTTTGTATCGCTAGAGCGCTTGTTCGTCAGCCCAAAATTTTGATCCTCGATGATTCGACTTCTGCGGTTGACACGAAAACGGAGCGCCGTATTTTGACCAGCCTGAAAACGCTCTATCCCCATCTGACGACCCTCATCATCGCACAAAGAATCAGCACGGTTGAAGCTTGCGACCACATCCTCGTTTTAGATGAAGGACTGATTGAGTCTCAGGGCACACACGATGAACTTTTGCAAACTTCCAACATCTACCGGTCCATTTATGAATCCCAGAAGAAAGGAGCGATTGCTTCATGAGTCAGCAAAAAGGAAACTACACGTCATCTTTGTCCATGGAAAATTTCCGCAGATTGATTTCTTTGCTCGCCAAAGAAAAAACACGCATGTTCTTCGCCCTGGTCCTCATCGGCATCTGTACCGTTTTGCAATCTGCTGTCATGACGCTCCAACGTCCGGTCTATAACCTTTTGACCGAAGGAGCCGCTTGGGAACGCATCATCCCTTATATCCTCGCAATCCCCGGCGTCGTACTCATTGCATCTGCAGTGCAATACATCGCGAATCTTCTCCTTTGCTACGGGACGCAAAACATCCTCACTTCACTTCGCAGCCATATCTTCAAACATTTGCAAAGTCTGCCCATTCCTTTCTTTGATCGCAGCAGTCACGGCGAACTGATGAGCACGATCACCAACGATGTCGATCGCCTTCAGGAATTCTACGGCAACACTTGGAGCAGCATCATCTCTTCTTTGTTGCAGATTGTCGTCTTTTTCATCATCATGTTGAGCCTGAGCTGGCAGCTGCTGCTCGTCAATTGTCTTTTGCTCTTTTTCCCCTTCTTTCTCTCGAAACTCGTCGCCAAAAAATCCGCGGAGCTCTTTGTCGTTCAACAACAAAAAATCGCTGATCTAAATGGGTTCGTCGAAGAGTATGTCGAAGGTCAGAAGATCGTCAAAGCTTACACGCACGAAAAAGAGGCCTCCGCCGACTTTGCAAACATCAATCGGGAACTTCAAGCTGCAAGCTCAAAAGCGCAAACTTACGCCACCGTACTGTTCCCCATTCTCGGGAACTTCAGTTACGTGAGCTACGCGATTTTAGGCCTTTTGGGATCTTATCTAGCGCTCTCTGGCCATATCGATATCGGGGCGCTCATCACCTTTTTATCGATGAGCCGCAACTTCTCTCAACCCATCGGAAATATTGCGCAGCTCTTTAACAACGTGGCACAGGCCTTGGCGGGCGTCGAACGCATCAACCGAATCCTCAAGGAAAAACCTGAGATTGACGACGGAGATGTTCGCGCTGAAGCGGGGTATTGGCTCATTCCTCAAGAGGACGGCTCCATCGAACGCCGCCCCATCCGCGGTGAAATCATCTTCAAAAATGTGGACTTTTCTTACGTCGAAGGTCACCCCATCCTCAAAGATATTTCCCTCTGGGCAAATCCAACACAGCGTATCGCCTTGGTCGGCTCAACCGGTGCTGGGAAAACAACGATCACCAATCTCATCAATCGTTTCTACGAAATCGATGCCGGTCTCATCACATATGACGGCATTGATATTCGACGCATCAAAAAAGCGGATCTTCGCCGTGGGCTCTCCATGGTTTTGCAAGAAACGCACTTGTTCAAAGGCAGCATTCGTGAGAATTTGCGTTTTGGTCGCCTCAACGCGAGTGATGAAGAGATCGAAGAAGCCGCACGCTCAGCTCATGCCCATCATTTCATCAGCGAGCTTGAAAAAGGTTACGATACCGAACTTTTGCCAGATGGCAGCAATCTTTCTCAGGGACAACGCCAGCTTTTGGCCATTGCCCGTGCCGCCATTGCCCGTCCTTATGTCCTCATTTTGGATGAAGCGACCAGCTCCGTCGACACCCGTACCGAAAAGCTCATTGAGCAGGGTATGGACCATCTGATGAAGCAGGCAACCACCTTTGCGATCGCCCATCGCCTCTCCACAGTGAGAACAGCGAACGCCATCATGGTCTTGGAGCAAGGCGTCATCATCGAACGCGGCACTCACGAAGAACTCATGGCCCAAAAAGGAACCTATTACGATCTCAACATGGGAACCGTTCAACTGAGCTAAATTCGTTTGAGAAAAACGCGCTCGCTTGAACCACCCCCTGAGGCTCATAAAAGAAAGGCACAAGTCGTCGGACTTGTGCCTTTCTTCTTTATTTGAAGCGCGAACTTTTATTAAAGGTTTGAACGATTAGGAGTTGACCTCTTCCTCTTTGGTCGGAGTCGCTTCTTCTGTTTCATGAGAGGCTGCTTCTTTTTCTTTTTTCCATTCTTGGAATTCTTCTTTATCCTTCGGGAAGCGCACACCTGTCACTTCAGAGATGCGCTTAAAGATACGATCAAAGGTCTTGCGTTCGGGCATCTGCTTCGGGAACTCGATCGCCGCGTCTTTGAGCTCTGCTTCAAACTCCAGATCCGGATCCGTGTCTTTTTTGCTCTCATACTCATAGAAATCCAAAGCCTTCAAGTACAGCGTCTGGAGAATCTCCGTATATTGAGCCAAACTAATTTCATCCGTCTCTTGGCTAAAGAGCTCATACACCGGATAGACGACCTCTTCGATTTGATCTTGCGAAAGCTCTTCGTCTTTCTTGGGCATCTCAACTAAGAAATCATGCGTCGCCTTAAGCAAAGCCAAGTTCGATCCAGCTGTGCCAATTTCAAGTTCCAAGACATATTTGTGAATATGTTCACCGTAGTCCTTGGGAACGAACTTCTTATCCTCTAAATCCACAGGCACAGTTTCCGGTACCGTTTCTGCATCTTCTGGCGCATCCACGTCGAGAACCGGCAAGGTCTCATTGGGTTGAGGCGCCTCCGGAGTATCGCCATTTTCGCCGTTTCCGTCACCGCCACCTGGCTGTTCCGTATCCGGATCGACGACCGGTGGTTGATTCGCACCCGGATCCTCAGCGCCTGGCTGTTCCTGATCGCTATCTGGCTGTACGGGCTGTACTGGCTGCTCCGGTTGCTCGACGGCAGGAGCCTCTGTCTCTTCGTTACGATTGTCGGGCTCCACCGGAGCAGGATTTTGTGGTTGCGGCTGTGGCTGTGGCGTGGGCGTCACAATGCGTACGGGCGCCGCCTTCTTTTTGCTCGATGAAGCTCTCGGGTTGATAATTCGGTCTCCGCGAACCGTCGCGCTCGAATTTGCCGTCACTGTGGTTTTGATGCGACTGGGCTCCGCACTCTCGCTGCGGCCCGAACGACATGCGGACAGCAGGGCTGCCCCAGGTAGAACCAGGGCCAAGCTCAAGGCGGCCGCTCCAATTTGTTTCTGTAAATCATTCCAAGTTCTTCTCATCAGAATCACCTGCTTTCTCTATAGCAAGAGCAAAGCTCCTTATCTTTTTATTTACTAGCCCACTATTTTACTCCTTGTGCGAGCAGCTTTCACACGGACACAGTTTTTTCAATTTTTTTATGAATTAGGCTCACGTCGTCAAAGATCCCGATGTCGCTCCAATGTCATCTTCGCTCAGATCCTCACCGTCCATCTTCTGGTGACGCGCCATCTCTGCATAATAGCCCTTTTGCGCCAACAGCTCCTCGTGTCGACCTTGCTCCACAACTCTACCTTTTTCTAAGACAAAGATCTGATCCGCATCCTGAATCGTACTAAGGCGATGCGCAACAATGATCATCGTGCGCCCTTGACCCAAAACCTCAATGGCTCGCCGGATTTGCTGCTCCGTTTCCGTGTCAATAGAACTCGTCGCCTCATCCAAAATCAAAATGCGTGGATCTCTCACCAAGGCTCGCGCAAAAGAGATGAGCTGGCGTTCCCCTTGACTCAAGTTTCTTCCTTTTTCATCAATCTTAAGCTGCATCCCCTCCGGGCTTCTATTGATCATCGAAGCACCGCCAACGGCCTCCAACGCCGCTCTTGTCTTTTCTTCTGTCAGCTTTTCATCATAAAGCGCAATATTGTCGTGCAGCGAAGCCTTAAACAAAAAAGGTTCTTGTAAGACAATGGCCATCTGTTCTCTCAATGCGTAAATCGGCAGATCGCGCTGATCCATGCCATCAAAATAGATATGCCCAGACTCTGGCGCGTAAAAACCAAAGAGCAAACTCGTCAAGGTCGACTTTCCCGATCCCGTTCGCCCGACAAAAGCAACCGTCGTATTTTCTTCTATGTCGAGCGACACGTCTCTTAATACGGGTTGAGATTCCACATAATGGAAACAAAGATGATCCAAGCGCACAGAGCCTTTGATGCGATCCAATTCCCCATCTCGATGCGTGACGGTCTTTTCATCAAGGAGTTCAAAAACATGATCCGCTGCCGCGGCCGAACGCTGAAAAACGCCCAGATTCCAAATCAAGTTCTCAATATTTCCGACCAGCTGCACCGTGTAATCCAAGAAAAGATACACCGTTCCCGCTGAAACGACCCAACCTAAATGACCTTTGGCGACGAAGAAATAAAGCAAACTCAAGAAAAACATGAAGCTACGCAAAAGGCCCAAAAAAGGATCGATGAAGAATGCGGACAGTTTAGCTTTGCGAAAGCCGAGTTCGACGGTCTTTGCACTCTCATCAATCAGCTGCTGCTCTTTTCGATCGGCCCGGTTAAACGCCGCGACAATCTCCGCACCTTGCAGCGCTTCATTAACGACGCCGCTAAGCTCTGCGTAGGCCTTGCGATAAGGAATCTCAACCTCCTTAACCTTCTTTTGGTACGTGTAAAGACTGTAAGATGCGATCGGCAAGATCACAATTGAAATCAAAAACAACATGCGATCTAAGAAGAACAACGTCACCCACACACCGATCACGCGCAAAATCGCTTTGGCCAAATTCGACAAAAAAGTCGAATAAAGGTTCTCTAAAACCAAACTATCGCGGACGACACGACTGACGACGGTGCCGACGGGCATGTGATCAAAATAGGATAAAGGCAAACGTTGTAGATGTTCGAAAGCTTCCCTTTCAATGTTGCGCGCTGTCAGTGCGGCACAGCGTCCCAAAATGCGGAAGCTCCAAAACAACAGCAAACCAGTAATCAAGATACCCAATCCATAAAACAAGACCCAGTACATCACAGGAATCTGTGAGGGTGTTTCCGTGTAGTGATTCAGAATCTGGCTGATACAAAAAGGTGTCAGCAAAGTACCTGCTACAGCTAAGAGATTCAAAAAACTTCCCCAAAACAAAAGTGGTCTAACCGGTCTCGTGTAGTTCCAAAGGCGTTTAATCATCCCTTTTGAAAAACGAATATTGTCATCTGTTTTGTTCTGACTCATCTCACTGACCTCCCTCATATGAATCATTTTGTGCCCCCACGGCAAGCGTCTCGCCTCCCATGGATTCGGGGGATTCAGCGGGCTCAGATTCGGGGAATTCACCAGACTCGGACTTAGAAGGTTCAGCGGGCTCATCAAAGTTCTTCGAGATCGAATGCACGTTTTCGTCAGCTCGCGACGAAGCGCCTATAAGGCCTTGCAAAACGCACTGTTCCCGATACCAGTCACAACTTTGAATCAAGGACTCATGTGTCCCTGAATCGAGCAACTGTCCGTCTTGTAGCACCAAAATCAAGTCTGCTTCTTTGACTACAGAAAGGCGGTGCGCCGCAATCAAACGGGTCTGTCCTTCCTGCTGTTCTCTCAAATTCGCCAAAATCCGAGCTTCGGTTGTTCCGTCGACAGCAGATAAGCAGTCATCCAAAATCAAGATAGGCGCTTGCTTAAAAAGCGCTCTCGCTAGGGCTAAACGCTGTTTTTGTCCTCCGGACAAAGTGATGCCATTCTCCCCAGCCAATGTGTCAAGACCATCCGGCAGCTGCTCTAAATCTTTCTCAAAGTCCGCGTCGCGAATGGCCCGCATCAAAGCCGCTTCTAATTGCTTGGTATCTTGCTTGAGTTCCTCATTCGTCGCGGCCAGCAAAACATTGTTGCGCACAGTATCTGAAAACAAGAAATTGATCTGCGGCACGTAGGCAATCTGATCCCGAAGCGCAAACTTATCACAGTCTTCAATGCGCTGATCATTCCAAAATATCTCACCTTCGCCTTTGGGCCAAAGACGAATCAATTGGTTGAGCAAAGTGGATTTACCCGATCCAACTGGCCCCACGATCCCCAAGGTTTGTCCCGCTTTGAGCACAAATGAAATATTGTGAATCCCCCTTGCTTCGCTATCTTCTTGCACGGGCCACTTATAACTATAATTTTTCCACTCAATTTGCTTCAGCGGTTCAAGCGGCAAGCATCTCGCATGTTCGTCATCTAGACCCTCTTTCGAATGAGCCAATTCGTCAATCCGCTTGACGGCCGCTTTGGACTCCACATAGTGCAAATACGTTTCACCCCAGGCAAACAAGGGCCAATTCAATCTGGCTTGATACAAGAAGAAACTGGTGATCATCCCTGCAGTTAAAATATGCTGCTCGCTGAGCCAAACGGCCAGCACCAAGGGCAAACCATTCAAAAAAATCTGTACGACATGCTCGGTGAAAATATAAGCGGCTGTCCATTGTTTCAACGCGATGCTCTGCTTGCAAAAATCCTCACTGAAGCCTCTAAAACGCTCGATAAAACAGTTCTCACGATGATAAGCTCGAACCATCCTTACACCCGATACCACTTCGAGCACTTCATCGTTCAAGCGATCCTGACTCTCCTGCCGCCGCGCATAGAAATGGTCCCAACGCTTCCCACTGCGATAAAACACATAAGCGAAAATTGGGATCATCGACAAACTGAGCAAAGCCAAACGCCAATCGACATAAATGATGATGGAAATCAAAATGAGCGTGGTATCGATGGTCGCTGATGCCAGAGCCAAATTCCCAAACTCCAACATAGTGCTCAAAGAGCTCCCATCGTCGGTCGTACGCGTCATGATCTGCCCAGGACTAAAGCGAGTAAAGAAGAGCATATCTCGCCTTAAGAAAATGCGCGAAATCCCCAACAAATTTTCACGTTCGCAAATATAAGAAATACTATCGCGAAACCAAGCTCCGTAACCGACACTCACAGTCCCCAGAAGAATCCAGGCCAAAAACTCAGCAAAACTCAGCCAAAAAGCCTGTGTCAGTGCGGCTTCGCGCGACACGCGATCGATCAATGA
>JAEWGS010000078.1 GCA_023388205.1 Bacillota bacterium | reverse complement strand
CTCACGCTTGAGGCGTGGAAAAAAGCTATCGAGAAACAGACGAGGGAGAATCATGATTAGTTTTTTGTTTCGAGTCTTCTTTCATCTCCTCTTTTTCTCTTTTTTACTTTGGCTTTTTTTCAAAATTGCCAAGCGGAGAAAAGGCTATCGTTTCCGTTCGATGTGGAGTTATTTTTTACCTTTCTCTCTTTCTTTGTTAACACTTCTTTATGCGCTATTTTTTACGCTTCCATACACAATGGATGCCATCGATTTGAGCTTCGGAAAGTGGAGCAATGTCGAGGCCAAAGCCATGGAACAACCTGATTTTTGGGGCCACTTTAAGACCGACAATGCGCAAACTTTAGTTGCACCTTTTGCGACTCATTTTGACGATCTAAGCAAGCCTTTACATTTTCATGTAGGACGAAGGAGCCATTTTGTGTTCACGTGGTCCCATCAAGATTCGCTGAGCCAAAATCCAGCTGTACCCGCAAACAAATGAGTCTGTCAAATCTAAGCGCTCACTTTGTAAACAAAAGGCAAGCACAAGACGTAAAACTCACAGTTCAGAGAAAAGGTCAAAGCGCCGGTACCTACGAGACGGAAAAAGAAAGCGAACTTATTTGAAAAGCATTTCGTTAAAGGCACAACATCAGGTAATATTTGAAAGTAAGTCATGATGACACAAAGATTAAAAGAGGTAAGTATGAATCAGGAAGGCCAGTTTTATAGTTCCCCAGACACGCCCCAAGAACCACAAGAAAAAGTCGCTCACCCCAAGCAAGCTAAAAAACGAAAAAAGGGGATTCCCAGCTGGATCTTAGTTTTTCTACTCATTCTTTGTGTTGCAGCACTCGTCGCTATCGTTTATTTCTCTTTTTGGGAGCCGCATTTTAGCCCCAAAGGACGCGCCGATCATTTTCAAGAAGAAGCTGAGCAGCTTTACCACAACGGTCTATATGACGGGGCGATTTTGATGATGGATCAAGCGCTGACACTTGATAAAAATTCGGATCGTCAGCTCGTTTATCTAAGGATGCTAGCGGCTGCCGGCCGAACGGATGAAGCCTCTGTCGTCGCGGATGCTTTGGCTCAAGATGAGCATTTGAATACGGAAAATTTAGCTGAGCTCTCTACCTTGTATCGGTCAATCGCTGAATCGGATTTGTCTAGCGCCTACTTGCAAGTTCAAAATCAGCCTGCTTTGGCCGAAAACATTGATGCATCGACTTTAGCTGACCTCTTGTTGCAAGCTTCGACTCTTTTTTATGGCAAAGACACGCAGCTCAATATGGACACCTATCAGATGTTGTTGGATCAAAACTTGCAACAGCAATTGCCAGAGTCCGTCCTCGATCCTTTAATCAAAGTGCGTATCGATGTCGCGATTTCCAGGCAGGATTTGGCGTGGTTGGAGACGAACTATGCTGCGATTTACAGCTCCCTCGAATCCAGTCAAGCGCGCGGACGTGATTTTATTGCGCTGAGCAAGGACCAAGACAGTGGTCAAGCTCACGATTTAGCCCTGCGCTTTGCCAAAGATCTCTACAAAGAACAGAAGCTGATCCCTGAAGCCACGAAGCTTATTTATGATGACCTTCAGAAAAACGGCACGGAAGCTGAACTAAAGGAATTCCAAAAATCAGTGGCCCAAATGGGAGTCATGGGTGGCAGCGCTTTCAGGGATCTTCTGGGCAACTCTAATGGTAACTTGAACAACGCGGGCATTGTCTTAGCGATTGACAATCAAATTTATTACGCAAAGGGCACCTATCGTCAGCTTCATCGCCAAAGCCCCTCAGGTGACGAAAGCAGTGTTTTAGACAAGGGTGTCGATCAATTAAGCTATAAAGACGGACGTATTTATTTTGTCAGCATTGATGACAACCGCAGTTTGCACAGTATCAAGCCCGACGGTTCAGATGAAAAAGTCCTCTATGACAAGATGGTCAAAGACTACGTGCTCGTTGATCAACACATCTATCTGGTTGACTCAAACGACCGTGGTATTTACGCCGTCTCACTTCAGGATCATCAAGTTAAACGCCTAGGCAATTACGAAGCGGGCGAAATCGCAAGTGATGGTGCCATGCTTTATTTTTCTGAAAGCGGACGCAATAATGGCTTGTCTCGTATCGACTTTGACGGTGGACAATATCAAACGCTAAGTGAATCGCACGTGACGAGCATCAATCCTGTTGCAGGCCGAATCTATTACCTCAACATGGATGAAGGTTCGATGATCTTCCGTATGGATCGCGACGGCCAGAATAACGTTCTAGTTTATGATCAGCCGAATATCACACAACTCAATGTTTCAGAAACGGCAGAACTCAACAAAGAAGATATCTATTTCGTCACGAACAATTCGATTTACGCGATCAAAGCAGATACGAACTCAGCCAATGTGATCTACGAAGGTCAAGTCGCCGATATTAACTTGATTGGAAATCGCGTCTACTTCTGGAACGATGATATTGAGTGGTGGCGTATTGATTACGTGGAACAGGATGGTTCAGGAACGGGTACTTTGGGCTGAGGAGGTTTGATCGCTCATGATACACACGCTCATTGCTGACCGCCCTGAACTTTTGGAAAAATTAAAACGCATCCGTGTCATCGCAAGCGACCTAGACCATACGCTCGTTCCTGACTCCGCCTTACTCGGTGAAAAGACGATTCAAACTTTTCATGAGGCAAAAGAGCAGGGCTTTGCAGTGATGTTATGCAGCGGTCGTACGGATTTGCACATGCGCCACTACGCCGAAAAGTTGGGGGTCACGTCCCCTTTGATCGGGTGTAACGGCGCGGTCATTCGCGATCCCAAGCAAAGTACACCTCTGTATCAATCGCCACTGGATATTGAAGCAGCCCGAGATGCTTTGGCCCAAATCCGAAAAGCGAAGATCGATTATCTTATCTACACCCCGGATGCGGTTTATTATCCCGAAGATAGTCAACGGATCGAGCGTTTCTTTCAATATAACGATATGGCCTCCGCTCATAGTCAAGAGAGAATTTCTCTGATTGTGCATCGGGCCGATATGGACCTGCCCGCTGGGAGCTTCAAGATTTTCACCAAGCTAAGCGATGCAACGCAGGCGCGTCACTTGGAAGAACTCATTAATTTGTCGCCTAAACTCAGCTGTGTTGAAAGCATGGATGGGGTATACGACATCATGAATCACGGAATCTCAAAGGGAAGCGGCCTCATCGAAGCACTCCAACGTTCTGGTTGCAGCCCAAGCGAGTTGCTTTATTTTGGTGATCATCACAATGATCTTTCAGCGATGCGCGTCGCTGCAGTTTCAGCTGCGGTCGCCAATGCCAAAGAGGAGGTCAAAGCCGCCTCAGACATCGTTGTGCCTTCTTGCGATGACGAAGGTCCAGCTCAACTCATCCAGGCCTTAATTGCGCTCAAACAAACGCAGATTTAAGGGACCGAAGCTTAGCGTCTGGCGCGAGTGCGCGCAGACTTAAACCGCCAAGCTGGCGTCTGCCAGCTTATTTTATTGGGCTCCATAAATGACAGATCAAGCGAAGCAAATTTTTTTTTGCTTCGCTTTTTTTAATTTCTCCGATCAGCAAAGTTTTGAATCTCAGGAGAAACACACATAAAAATGTGTATTTCTTTTGAAAACGTGACGCTTTTTTCCTTTGTTTTACGGTCGTACAAGTGAAGCTTAGTCGCTTTAATTGAGTCATCGCTCTTGGTTGAAAGTTCCTTTGGAGTAGCCAGGAAGCTCCATAATCAAAAGCACATAAGGAGAACTTTATGTCGATGAATCAAACACCTTGTACACAGACGCAAACACAGTCAGGAAATGAATCTGGTGATCCCTTGTTGCCTACCTTTTGGCTTTTAGGAAGTGATCGCGAACTATTTTCACGATTTGATGCCATGCTTAGAGAAGATGGTTACATTGGCGTTTACTCCAAGGCAGGTCGCGTCTGCTATATGGTGGATGCCAGATCCAGCTTATACCGTGCACGATTCAGTTTTATGCAAGGTATGGATCAATGGTATGGCGATCGGATACGAGAATACATCCGATCTCAGGGCCTCCGGCTTCCAAAAGCCGCAGAAAAACCACCTCAGTCCACGTCCGTTCACTGGTCTCAAAAGGCTCAAAACGAGCTAGATGCTGAACTGGACGCCCTCGCTTTGCGCCAACAAAGAGAAGATCCGTACCTAAAAGAAATGGAGTTTGACTCGATCAAACAGATGGAAGCGTATCGATCTTACCGGGAGTTTTTAGAGAAAGAAACAGGAGCAGAAGGAAAGCCTCATTTTGACTTGTTTTCAAAGCGTTTCTCAGACTTGAGACTCAGCGATCAAGAAAAAAGAGAGCTGGTTCAAAGTGTCCTTTCGGAGCAAGATGTCCCGCCGCGTCTGGGCGGTTACAAAATTCTAGAAGATATCTTAATGATGCTCGATATGGATCCTCAAAAACTCAAACCCTTATCAAAGCATGTATACCCGGCGGTTGCGAAGCGCCACCACATGAAAGTAAGGCACATGGAAAAACTCATCAGCTACGCCTTGTCTCGAAGCGGTCGGCAGGGGAGTAACCTTGAACTTTTATCGCGTTTTTATCGTTCTCTCTGGAATAAAGCCCGCCTCTATGCAAAAGAAAAGGAAAAAGCAGAGTCGATTAGGGTATAAGTGCTTTCATCCTGCCGATCCATCTTGATTCAATCGAGTATGGGGTGAGCTCGAAAAAGTTCGAGGGCCTGAGAATAGGCGTTTATAAGGCTAAATAAAAAAGAGACTCTTTAGATGAGTCTCTTGAACTTAAAGCTTCTTGGCGTTTTTACATTAAGAAGAAAGGGTGAGATCTCAAAGGGTTAAATCTCAGCGGAACTTTCATCTGCTTGCTTCTCGGCTTCTTCGGCTTCTCTCGCTTCACGTTCTTCATAATCTGCCCCATTGAGATATACATTAATCTCATGCAGGAGATGATCCAAATCCATGCCGTGCACCATACAAGCTTCTTCTATGGTTTCGCCGGAAGCCATCATACAGCCGATGCAGTAGAGTCCATTTTCAAAAAAAACAGGAATCAAACCATCATCGAGCATCAAGACATCGGTAATCACCATATCTTTTGTAACCTTAAACATCTTATCCTCCACTATGTGAAGTCTCAAAGCGCTTTTGCACTTACTTTGACTCTTTCACGATCTTTTGCTCAATGTTAACACAGCGCATTCATAAGTTAAGGTTCATCTGAAAAGGAAAAGGTAAACAATCTTGTTTCGTCTCGCACGTCAATCTAGAGCACTCCCAATTAAAGCTTTATAATGGGCTATGATTTTAGATCACCTTTAGGGTAAGGAGTTAACGCATACGTATGAGTCCTTTGTTTTTACTGAGCCTTGGAAGTTCTATTTTGTTGGCGATTTTAGTCATTCTCGTCCTCATCGTTTTATATGTCATTTCTATTCAACGTTCTTTGATTCGTCTTCAGGAAATGACCAAAAACACCTTGGGACAAATTGGGGTTCAAGTGAACTCTAGATGGGATGCTTTGACGCAATTGGCCAAGGCGACGGTCGCTTATGCGAAGCACGAACACGATACGCTCATTGATTTAATCAAAGAGCGTCGCGCCTCAACGATTCCGCAGACCATCGAGAGTATCAATCAGCAGATGCATGCCACGAACAGCGTTCTTGATCGCCTCTTCGCGCTCGCTGAAAATTATCCTGACCTCAAAGCGAATACCGTCTATCAAGATATGATGGCCTCCATTGATAAATACGAGAACAATGTGCGCCTGCAGCGCATGGTCTATAACGATGCCGCGACACGCTTAAACAATATGGTGCGTATGTTTCCGTCTAACCTGGTTGCGCGCATGCTAGGCTTTTCAACAATTGACTATTTCGCAGCGGATGTTGAAAAAACAGCGATGCCGGATTTGAACTTAGAGCGTTGAAGATCATTTCGCTACGCATTTAATCATTTCTGAAACGTATAAAAGTGCGATATAGGAGTTCGTTTTGAGATGAATCGAGGACCACTTTTTCCTATTCTAGCTTGCCGTACAAAGGATCAAAGGACCAATTTGATGCGGCGGTTTATCGCTATTCTTTTTGCGCTCTGTCTCTTTTTGCCATTTGGAGGCCTGCCGCATTTATTCGCAGATGAACAAGACAAAACAAAAGGTTCATCATCTCAATCAGACGCGCTCACGCAAGCTGAAAGCATAGCTGGACAAGACAGAAACAAAGCCGCAGAAACCGCAGAAGTCGCAGAAAAAAACTATACGACGAAAACCTTAGCTAGTATCGAAGACTTCTTTGGGTCAGATATGCCGGAAGATTATAGCGGCATCTGGTCCATTCACGTCATCGCGAAGCTTCACACGGACGGCTCAGCCGATATTTCCGAGATCTGGCGTTCCCGTTTTAGTTCTGTTCAAGATGGCCAAAAGACGGAACTTTATATTCCCAAAAAATTTCGTGACATGGGGTTTATTGAGGATTCCTTTAAGGTTTTTGCCAACATTGAAAACTCCAAAGTGAGTAACATCTTAGAGAAAGATCGAGCGCAGGCCTTCTCTAGAAGCGAAACTTGGAATCCCCGTGGGAGTTTTGATCAAAAAGCCTATCACTATGGCATCAATCGTGTCAGTTCCGATGAAATAGAGCTCTGTTTTGGCATTTCCGAATATGATAAGCCCATGACTTACTATGTTGAATACAAAGTCCAAGCCTTCGCTAAAGCTTATCAAGATGGATTGATCGGAAATAACATTCGCTTTATCAATAACAATCTACGCCCCGTGCCTCAAATCCGATCAGTTTATATCACTAGCGATGAGATGTCTTTGAGCGGGGAGAATAGCAAGGTTTGGGGCTTCGGTTACAAGGGCTATGTTGGCACCGTCTTGGATCCATCACATCTTTTAAGTCAAGGGCGTTTACTTGCTGCAATCGCCGATGACGACCCTGTCAATAGGAGATCGCGATCACATCTGACCATTGTATTTAACATCAATGATCCGAAACTCAAGCCTTTGTTTTCTGATCCCAAGAAGACCTTTACGGCTGTTAAAAAGGAGGCTTTTA
>JAEWGS010000077.1 GCA_023388205.1 Bacillota bacterium | reverse complement strand
CGACCCTTCGGTTAACAGCCGAATGCTCTGCCGCTGAGCTAAGGAGGAATGTATTCAATTCAGATGCTCAGTTATGATACGCGCTACCAAAAGAGATGTCAAGTTTTTTCAAAATTTTTTTAGAGATTTTCAAAAACGCCAGTGAAACACTCCGGTATTCCCCAAGAAAACAGCTCCCCGTTCTTGAGTTCAAGAAATGGGAGCTGTCTTTCTTTAATCCACTTTTAAGCTTTGACGCAACTTCGACGGACTAACCTTTCACGCCACCTGCCGTGACCCCTTTGATAATTTTCTCCGATAAGAAAATATAGAGAATGAAGGTCGGCAAGAAAACAATGACCACGGCTGCAAACATCCCCGCATAATCGCCCGTGTAGCGCATCGAAGAAATCATCGAGAAAAGCCCGACCGCAACCGGCCGCATCCGATCGTTGTTGGCAAAAATCAGTGAGAGGAAGTACTCATTCCAAATATTGATGAAATTAAAGATCGTCACGGTCACAATACCTGGCTGCGCCATCGGAAGCATAATCAATCTAAAGGCTTTAGCCGGAGGACAGCCATCGATCGCAGCCGCTTCTTCGAAGCTACGACTCAAATTCGCAAAGAAAGTCAGCAAGAAGATCACCGTGTACGGAATGTTCATACCGACATAAAGGAAAATCAGCACGAAGCGATTTCCAATCTCGCGTCCCAACAAGCCACTTTGTGTAATGAGGACAAACAGCGGAAGGACCACCATAATGACGGGCACGCCCATCGCAGAAGCAAAGGCCCCCTGAATCGCGCGCCTTGCAAAGAACTTAAAGCGAGAAAGCGCATAAGCACAAGGTGCGCCGATCACAATGAGCAAAGAGCAAGAAATCAGCGAATAGATCAATGAATTCGTAAAGAAATTCGAGACATTTTGCGTCTTCCACGCTTTGACATAGTTTTCAAAGTGCAAACCCGTCGGGAAGGAAAAATTCTTCCCTGTAAAAATCTCATTCGTTTTAGCCAGTGACGCGCTTAAAACCCAACAGAGCAAAAAAATCGTGAGTGCAACCCAAAAGAGAATGATCAAGTAAGCCGGGATCAGCCGCACTTGTTTTTTCCAATTAATATCACGCATGCAAGCCTCCTCAGAATTCAAGATCGTCATCGCGCAAGCTGCGATTCAAAATCGTAAAGACAATCAAAACACAAACAGAGAGCAGTACGCCGATGGCGGCAGCGCGACCGGCATTGCGCTCTGTGACGGAATTTCCCGAACCAAAAAGCTGAATATACATGTAGTACATCGGTGTAATGGTCGACGTATCTGCTGTCACTGTGCTAAACAGCTGTGACCAAATGAAGAAACCGACGGTCGTTATCGACCACATGGTCAAATTGGTGCGGGCAACCCCTTTGAGTAGCGGCAGCGTAATATGAAAAAATTGCTTCGGCTTAGAGGCTCCATCGATCGTCGCAGCTTCAAAATAGCCCGAATCAATGCGATCAATACCTGAGATCCAGATGAGCATATGGTAGCCCACCATGCCAAAACAATAAGCGATCAATAAAGCAAGGAACTTATGATCCGGATGCAGCCAGTTAAAGTTGGCGAGCCATTTCCAATGAAAGGTCTGACCGATCGCTTTGAAAAGACCAAAGGACGGACTAAAAACATATTGTAGCCACATGGTCGCAAGGGCCACAGCCGAGACGATATTCGGCAAGTAGATCACGGCGCGAAAGAATTTTTTACCCAAGAAACCTTCCGTGCAGAGAATGGACGCAAAGAGCAAGGATAGACCCATGACCACACTCCCGCCCAAGACCCAAATCTTGAAAATGTTCCACATCGAAGCGACGAAAAGCGGTGTCCGGAAAAGTGTGCTGTAATTTTCAAAGGCAACGAATTGCCAATGCATAAAATCATCCGTGATCGCTTCAATTTTGAAAAAAGACATCAGGAGCGTTCGAAAGGTCGGATACACGTAAATGACAATGAAGATGATCAAAGCGGGAAGAACGAATCCCGCGATCATTTTGCGATGCTTCTGCATAGAAGCCTCCTAACTGAAACTAAGTTCCCTGAGAAAAACAAGAGGCGGGCCGAGTTTCTTCCTCGCGTCCGCCTCTCCATTTTTAGCATTCAGTGGACTTTGGCCCTGCTATCCGTGAGGCTGAGCTTATTTAGCCGTGTCCTTGAGCAATTGGATGAACCCATCTGCATCGACCTGACCGCCGCAGAGTTTTTGCACCGCAGCCTTCAGCATCGGCGTGATGTCCGGATCTTCTTCGGCACCCGCGCCCCAGGCCCAGCGTGTTTGCAAGCCATCGAGAACAGGTTTAACTTTTTCGAGAAGCGCAGGCCACTCTGTGTTCGTCGTATCTGCCGGAATACCGATGGTACCTTCGCTCAGCTTCTTGTCCCATTCGCCTTTGGTCATGTATTCAATGAACTTAAAGGCTTCTGCCTTGACTTCAGACTTGTCGTTGATCGCAAAGACTTGCGCACCAAAGTTCAAAGCCTCGAGACCCGTTTTACCGCCTTCGAGCGTCGGATAGCTGAAGCAGCCCCACTTAAAGTCTGGACCAGCGGTCTCACGCACTTCGTTCGGCAGCCAGCTTCCGTTCAGGTACATCGCGGAAAGACCGACGGCAAGCTCCGTATTCTGAGAGCTCGGCCAGACACTTGCAGCAACGTTCGGGCTGAAATAACCAAGTTCAGCGAGTTCTGCATAGTCTTTTGCAAACTGCTTCACAGCGTCGCTATCCCAATCGCGCTCTTTGATAATGCGGACGGTTTCTTCCTCGCCCACAAGACGAGACATGTGATAACCCATGCTCTCTAAGATATAGGCATCGTCGCTCGAAATGGGAATGTAGCCCGCTTCTTTGATCTTCGCACAGGCATCTTTGAATTCTTGCCATGTTTTGGGGTATTCCTTGACGCCCGCTTCCTCAAAGATCTTGTCGTTGCAGAAGAAAGTGAAAAGGTTCGGCTGGTACGGAATCGATTTAATTTTGCCACCTTGGAGGTCACGCACCGCTTTGATCAAACCAGCATTAGCTGTTTTTTCGTAGTCGCTCGACTTCACAAATTCGTCCAAATCGGCCAAATACTTTCCAAAGGTCTTATTGACGCGATCAATATCTTCATCAAAAAGGTCAATGGTGCTGCCCGCTGCCAAAGCTGGCTCCAAGCCTTCACGGATACCACTGCGGCCCTTGAATTCCACTTGGACCTTGATGCCCGTTTCTTTGGTAAAAGCTTCAGCTGCTTGAGCGATCACCTGGCCTTGGGGTTCAGCCTGATCCCACATAGACCAATAGACGACCGTCTTCGCTTCGTCAGCACGCAAGGTCTTCGCGCCAAAAGCGAGACTGCCGGCCAGCATCAGGACGCTCAATCCTGTCGCGACACAATTACGCCAAATCGATTTCATGCAAACCTCCTTTATTCTCCTGCATCAACGCCTCAGCGCTTCGGAGTAGCGGCTTAATTAAAACGCCGCTTCCCCAAAAGTTTAGCCTAAATTGTGACAAGTGTAAAATTCACCCCTTTATTTCTCGTTTTTTGCTTGTCGAATTGACAGATCCGCTTTGGTTAAAATGCTTAGTTTTGCTCTTTTCCTTGTGGGTGTTCTGGGTGTTCTGGATGTTCGCGGCGTTCGTGGCACGCTTTGCTCGGAGAAAGTGTGCGAAGGCGTGAGGACTGTGCGGCATTTCTCAAAAAAAAACGCTGATCTAAAACAAAATTCTGATCTAAAACAAATTGACGAACAAATTGATGCGAACTCTTCTTGGCGCCTGCTCAACGCTTTGGGCGGACCAATCTTATATTTAGCTTTTTTCTAGCTTCACCCTGCTCTATACCTATATACCCCTATAGGGTATTATAATACGGTCCGTTGATCGATCAGTTTGAGAACGCTCCATCGTCATTTTGAGGACCGCGATCTTTCGCCGCGCCCTCATTGAGTCATTGATTGACGATCATCCACATCAAAATGATCAAGCATCAACATCTTTGTCACTAACAAGCATCTTTATTCTTAGAAAGAGAGGACCTTCTTTTGTCTCACCATCAAAAGAACCTGAGTCGTCCCGTCGATGCCACAAACGCAAGGGCCGCAAACTGTGCACTTTATCCCGTCCAAGGGATGACGTGTGCCGCTTGCGCGGCACACGTTGAACGCGCGGCCAAAGCCATGCCCGGCGTCATCAAAGCCGAAGTGCATCTTCTAAAAAACGAAGTTGCCATCACCTGGGATCTCGAAGTCGCAAATCAAAATCAACAGCTCCAAAAGCTTCGAGATAAACTCGACGGCATGGGCTACCAACTGGGGGAAGCCCTTCCCGCTTCTGATCAAGCAGCGGCTTTCAATTCTGCCCGTCAGCCGAGCTCGGCAGCCGACCCGCAGAGCACCTCAGCTGATCCCTCTCATCTTTCCCCCGATTCGTCTCCGCTTTCGCCCGATTCCGGATCGAGGAAGCCCCACCTGCCGAAGGAGCTTGCGACGCTGCGCCAGCGCCTCATCGCCTCTTTTGTCTTTGGTCTTCCACTCTTCTACATTTCCATGGGACACATGATGAACTGGCCGTTTCTTTCCTATTTTCACGACGAAAGCCACAGCATGCATTTCGCTTTGACACTCTTCTTGCTGACCTTGCCCATCTTTTACATCAACCGCCAACTCATTCAGAGAGGTCTTCGGGCGCTTTTTCACCGTGTCCCCAATATGGACAGTCTGATCAGCATCGGCTCACTGGCCGCACTTTTTTATGGTGTCGTTGTCCTCTACGAAATCGCCGGAGCGATGCATCATCCCGATCCGCACCACTTACATCAACTCACGATGAATCTTTATTTCGAATCCGCAGGTATGATTTTGGTCTTTATCAGCCTCGGTAAATACTTTGAAGCGAGGGCAAAAGGACGCACGCACAAAGCCTTGCACCAGCTCCTTGACTTGAAACCCAAGCAAGCTCTCGTCAAAACCCCCTCGGGCAGCTCCGAAATCCGCTTAGTCACTGCACTTCGTGTCGGCGATATCGTTATCGTTAAAACCGGAGATCAAATACCGGCCGACGGTCAAATTCTCACGGGTTCAGGAAGTGTGGATCGCTCAGCCTTGACAGGAGAAAGCATTCCAGAGGATGTCCATGAAGGTGATCTTGTGACTGGAGGAACGCTCCTCTGTTCGGGCTATCTTGAAGTCGAGCTAGAAGCGGTTGGTGAGGCGACTCAACTGGCCCAAATCATTCGTCTGGTCGACGAAGCCACGAGCTCAAAAGCGCCCATTGCCCGCCTCGCCGATCGCGTCAGTGGCTTTTTTGTCCCCATCGTCTTAGGGATCGCGCTACTCACTTTGTTGCTACAAGTTCTTTTCACGCACGATCTCGGTCTTGCGCTCACGCGTGCCATCTCGGTGCTTGTCATCTCCTGTCCCTGTGCTTTGGGCCTCGCCACCCCCACGGCCATCATGGTCGCTACGGGGCGCTCAGCCAAACTCGGCGTGCTGATGAAAAATGCCGAAAGCCTCGAGCGCCTCGCCACGCTCGGCACTTGTGTTTTCGATAAAACTGGAACTTTGACCTATGGACAGGCCAAACTCGTTTCCATTCATTATCCTGAACACAGCGACTTAAAACGTATTCTTCAGCAAGCTTATCAACTAGAAAGCGCCTCCGAGCATCCCCTTGCTCAGGCCATTTGTCGCGCGCTTTCGGACCTGGTCTCAAAAGAACAAAGTCACCCCATGCGGCATTTTACGCAGCATCCTGGCCTTGGTATCTGCGCCCAGTTTTCTGACACGCCTGAAGCAGCTTCCTCAAACACGACCGACCCCGACGCAGAGCAAAAGCAAAGTCTTTCAAGCCATGAGATCGTTTATATGGGCAACGCGCGCCTCTTTGCTCATCTTGGACTAAAAGCGCCCGAGGCTTTGACTAAAAAAGCCCAAGAACTCCTCGATCAAGGCATCAGCATCATTTATTTCATCGCGCCTAAACGCCGAGAGATTGCACTCTTAGGCCTGCAAGATCAGATCAAGCCCGAAAGCAAAGCCACCATCCAGGCCCTCAAGCAAAGCCACATTCACTCCATTCTCCTCTCCGGTGACCAAAAAAAGACCGCGCAACAGGTCGCGCAAAAAATTGGCATTGACGAAGTCATCGCCGAAGTTTTGCCTCAAGAAAAAGACGCCGTGATCCAGCAACTCCTTTCGAAACGCAAAGATCAAAAAGCCGTCGCCATGATTGGAGACGGCATCAATGACGCCGCCGCTCTCGCGCGCGCCGACATCGGCATCGCCGTCTCGAGCGGGACACAAATCGCTATGGAGGCAGCAGATATTGTTCTTTTGTCGCAAAATCCAAGTCAGCTCCTTTGTGCCTACAAACTCGCCAAGAAGACGCTTCGCATCATCAAAGAGAATCTCTTTTGGGCACTCATCTATAACCTGATCGGGATTCCCATCGCAGCCGGGCTTTTTGAAGCGCATTTCGGGTGGACCCTCTCCCCCATGTTCGCCGCCTTTGCCATGAGCTGTTCTTCTGTATTTGTCGTCTTAAATGCCCTTCGTCTCAATCGCTTCAGCGCACAAGAAATACACGTTGACGCCTCAAATGATGCCGACTTAGATCGCCCTATTTTGATCGAAGCGAGGCACTGGGCGCTCGACGCTCAAGCGACTTGCGACAGCCCTACCGCTGCGACAACTTATCAACTCGCCGTCTCTGGAATGACTTGCAAAAATTGCCAAAGGCACGTCAAGCAGGCCCTAAAATCACTGCCTGGCGCGAGCGAGGTTTCCGTATCTCTTGAAAACGAAAGCGCACAGCTTTGCTTTAGTGGTGAACCTCAAAAGATCATCCAGGCCATTCAAGAAGCAGGTTACAGTGCAAAATTAATCGAGGAGGTCCGTGACGCTTTATGAAAGCCAATCACAAATCCATATTACGTAAACTCCACATCGCCCAAGGCCAACTCAAGGGTATTGATCAGATGATCCAAGAAGATCGCTACTGTATTGATATCATCGATCAACTGAGCGCGAGCATTGCCCTGCTGAAATCATGCGCCGAAGAAGTGCTCAAGGCGCATATCGAACACTGCGTCAGCGATACGATCAAAGATGCTGCAGCCCAGGAAAAGGTTCAAGAAGCCATCCGCGCAATCTCCCGGCTCGGCGACCTCTAAGAGGAAGCCGAAAATAAGCCTCTTTTAACACACGAACGCAACAAAAAAGGACCCCGAGAGGCCCTTTTTCATTGCTTTATAAAGCGAACAACAAAGTGAATTACGATTAGTGAGCGAGCATATCCGCTGCGATCTCTTCGTCACTCATGTTGACCGGATAATAGGTCGGCCAGTTATCCATTTCTTCCAGCAACTCTTCGTGCGACTGATCCCCGAAGAAGAGGTGGAAGTGCAGGGGTTCAGACGGAGCGATGTTATGATCGCTGAACTGAACATGAAGCGGGGCGCCTTCGACGTCACCTTCACGCGTGAAGAGGAAACGCACGCCACGGTTGCCCTTCTTGTACTGCAAAATCTTATAGCCCTCGTACTTGTAGGTCGCCGTCACGGACTTGTCGCCACGGGTAAAGGTCATCTGATTTTTATCATCAATTTTGATCCGATCGACGTCCGTCTTGTAGCCTGTGAGGTAGTACTCTTTGTACTCTTCAGCGCTCATGCTGCCCGTCTCAGCCTTGGTCTTCATCACATCATCCAGCTTGCCTTCTTGAAGCAGCGGATACACGGACTTCCAATCACCTTTCCATTCGGCGAGCGTACGATCTTGGACCATATCGTCCTCGAAGTAACCGTGATAAATCTGGGCCTTCGTGTCATCGTAGACTTTGCTGTCTTTCGGCTCAACTTCATTATCCTTCTCGTCGACGAGCCAGAAATCCATCGGGCCGCCGTGTTCGGTTGCCATGTTGGTCAAAAGCGCATACGTACCGTCTTCTTCGATGCTCACATTGACGATTCCGTCGTTATGGGCCATCTCGATCTCGTAGGTCTTTTCGGCGTCGGGCTTGATGGTGGCTTCCTGCTTGGTTTCTTCAGCTTTGGCCTTCATCATCTTCTTGCCGATTTCTTCGATCTTCTTCTCATCTTCGTCCTTGATCTTGATCAAAGCGGCACGCAAGCTATGCTCATGCGTATGACCAAAGAGCAAAGCATACTCGCCCGCCTTCAGTTCGTACTTAGCATAGTACGCAAAGACATTCTCGTAGCGGGGCTTGGCCGGCGCATGCTCATCGTGATCGTGATCATGGTCCTTATCATGGTCATGGTCGTGATCTTTGTCATGATCATGATCGTGGTCTTTCTCTTCAGCCTTGGTCGAGGCCTGACTCTCTTCAGCGCGAAGCATATTCGCACCACCGAACAAAAGCGTCGCCGCAACCGCGGTCGCAATCGCTTGAAGGGCTGTCTTCTTCATCTTCCGACTCCTCTCTTACTTGGACACAGCTTCTGTTTCAAAGCTAAAGGGCGCAGCTTCGCCCTTTGGACGCTCGCACTTCAACTGTGCACCTTCGTCTCTTTAACGAATAGTAAATGATAATCATTCTCAAATAAAAAGCAAGTCCCCGCCGCACACTTGCCGCGTGAATTTTTTGTTTCTAAAGCTCTTTCGCTCTGCCGCTCAATCGATCTGCATCTTTTGCGGGCTTTCTGACGGCTTTTCTGAAGGCCGTTCTGAAGGCTGTTTTGAAGGCGTTCGAAGGCGTTTGAAGGCTGTTGACTGGAAGGCTTTTTGAAGACCTTTGACTGGAGGCTTCTTATTGTTCGCTTCCGTGCTAAAATACGCCTATGCGTTACTCATTATTAATTCCCTTTTACAACGAGGAAAAACAAATTGCTTTAACTTTAGAAACCGTTCGCCCGATCATGCAAAGTCTCGGCGATGATTTTGAGATTCTCGCAATCGATGACGGTTCCAAAGATCAAACTTGGGCTCAGCTCCAACAGATGAAAAGCAGCTGTCCTGAGTTGCGGGCCTTGCGCTTTTCTAGAAACTTCGGCAAAGAAGCTGCCGTCACGGCCGCCCTCGAAGAAGCCCGCGGAGATGCGGTCATCCTCATTGATGGTGATTTGCAACATCCGCCTGAGCTCATTCCTGAAATGGCCAGGCTTTGGCGCGAAGAAAATTACGAAGTGATCGAAGCGGTTAAGACTGATCGTGGCAAAGAATCCGCGATTTCTCGCTTTGCGGCGAACAGCTTTTATCGTCTTTTTGCAGGGGCCGGAGACATTCAACTGAAAAACGCCTCCGACTTCAAGCTCCTCGATCGCAAAGTCGTCGACGCCCTCAATCAAATGCAAGAACGGGGCACCTTTTTCCGCGGTATGAGCGCCTGGGTTGGCTTCAAACGCACAAGTTTGCCTTTTGTCGTTGCAGATCGGCAGACCGGTCACAGCAAGTGGAATCTCGCCAACAAAATGCGGCTCACCCTCAACGCCATTACGGCTTTTTCCAGTAAGCCCCTCGAGATTTTGCTCTATATCGGCATTCTTTTTCTATGCGGCGGCGCCATCTTGTTCGTCCAAACGCTCATCACCTTTTTTACGCGGCATGCGGCCTCTGGTTTCACGACGGTCATCTTGCTTTTGCTGATTTTAGGCGGCCTCATTTTAATTGCCCTCGGAATCATCGGCCTTTACATCGCGCGCATTTATGATGAAGTCAAAGCGCGTCCGCGTTTCATCATCACAGAGCGCATCGATTAAGATCAAAACGGATCATAAATAAGCCCTGAGCGCTGTCTTTTGTCCTTGCTGCTGCGCTCAGGGCTTTTGCTTTTACAAACTCACGACCACCCTTTCACTGAGCGGCCTTTTAGGGGCAACTTTTTGACCTCACTCGTTCAGATAAGCTGAGAAGTCTTGCTCTTGACTAAACAACGAGATGCGCGGTTTATTTTTGCCGTGGTAATCGCTCCCCACCGTCTTGAGCATCTTTTCTTCTCTTGCGATTTGAGCGATCGGAGCCCAGAGTTTTGCATCCGTGCCCCCGTGACAAACTTCGACGCCCAAAATACCGCATTTTTTGACCTCAAGAATATGCTGGCGAATCAAATCTACATCATCGATGCCGTAATCCCCTGGATGCGCGTAAACAGGGATGCCGCCGCTTTCACGAATACGCGTCGCAGACTCGCAAACTTCTGGCAAATCTCTCGGCACATGAGCTGGGCGCCCATAGTCTAAAAAGCGATCAAAAGCTTCTTGCACGGTCGAAATATACCCTTTGCGCTGAAGCAACTTCGCAATATGAGGCTTGCCCAAAACGTGCGCGGATTCCCCACGAAGCTCCTCGTAACGAATCGCAAAACCTAACTCTTGGAGTTTCTCGCAAATCGCACGGTTGCGGCGAACACGAGCTTGCCGCTGCTTCGTCAAAAAGGGCTCAAGTTTTTTGATCTCACCTTCAGGAAAATAACCCAGAACGTGCACCTCGCGCCCCGCAAGCGAAGAAGAAATTTCTACTCCGGGAATAAAGTACGGCAAGGATCGTCCTAAGCTCCGCAACTTGTTGATGATTTCACGCATCAAAAAAACGCCTTCGATCGTGTCATGATCCGTCAAGGCAAAGGTCTTCAAACCAGCTGCACTCACCTTGGTTAAAAGTTCAGCAGGGGTATCCGTCCCATCTGAATAATTAGAATGCATATGCAAGTCACAGGCGCCCTCTTTTAGCGCCGCTTGCAGTGCTTCTACGAAGCCAGCTCCATCTCGCTCAGACATCTTGTGTCCCTCCACCAGCTTATTTTACTCAATGATTCGGCACTTCAACATCCTTAAGCGTCTAAGTATAAAAGCTTCTTCACTATTCACAAAAAAACTCAGGCGCTAGGGCCATTCTTATTGACCATATCGCCTGAGTTATAGCTGTTTTGTTTTCGCCCTAAGTCCTCATTTGAAACTTAGCGCCAAAAAGTTTTGCTCCTGAGATCTCAGTTCGCACTTGCTTCCTTGCGCTTTTTGGCATCTTCAATCACCTTTTGCGCGTTGAGTTCCGGCATCTGCTCGTAGCGTGCGAACTCCAGTGCGAAGAAACCACGTCCCGCCGTCATGGAGCGCAGATCCGTCGCATACTTAGCAATTTCAGAGGTCGGAACTTCTGCTGTGACCACACTGAACTCTTCTCTCGGCTCAATTCCGAGAATACGTCCGCGACGTTTATTCACATCACCCATAATATCGCCCATGTACTCTTCAGGGACATACACCTTAAGCGTACTATAGGGTTCCATGAGGACCGGGCTCGCCTGCGCCAGTCCGTTTTTGTACGCCAAATGCGCCGCGATCTTAAAGGCCATTTCAGAAGAGTCAACATCGTGATACGAACCATCCACCAAAGTCGCCTTAAGGTGAACAACAGGATAGCCCGCGAGCACGCCCTCTTGAACCGCTTCGCGCAAGCCTTTTTCCACGGCTGGGAAATACGCCTTGGGCACCGCACCACCGAAAACGTGCTCTTCAAAGACGAGTTCTTCAGAGTCCATGTTCGGTTCAAATTCCACCCAAACATCTGCGAACTGACCATGACCGCCCGTTTGCTTCTTGTGGCGACCCTGAGCTTTAACTTTCTTTCGAATCATCTCACGGTAAGGGACACGCGCTTCTTCTGTATAAGCCGCCACCTTGTATTTATTTTTCAGCTTAGAAACCACGACATCGATTTGGACTTCACCGAGGCCGGAGATCGTCATCTGCTTGGTCTCTGCATTCGTCCCAAAGGAGAAGGTCGGGTCTTCTTCACGAAGTTTCGCCAAGCCCTGCGCCACCTTGTCTTCCTCGCCTTGCTTTTCGGGGAAGATGGCCAAAGTCATATACGGATTCGGCAATTCGACAGGCGTGATTTCGACTTGCTTACTTTCGAGACAAAGCGTGTCGCCCGTCTGTGTGCTCGCAAGCTTGGTGCAAGCACCAATATCGCCCGCGCAAATTTCCGTCACCGGGATCTGCTTCTTACCGACCATCACGAACATATTATTCAAGCGTTCGTCTTTTTCACGCTTTTGATTGTAAACAGGTACATCCGCTTTCGCGACACCGGAGTAAACGCGGAAATAAGAGATTTTTCCCACGAAGGGATCGGTGATGGTCTTAAAGACATATGCGGCCAAGGGCCCCTGACTATCGCAGGAAAGCTCAATGAGATCGCCATCATTGCTCAAAGCCTCAACCGGTTTTTTCTCCGCTGAGCTTGGCAAATAATCACCCATTTGATCCAAAAGATAACGCACGGAAAGATTCGCCACCGCAGAACCACACCAGACCGGGTTCAAGAGGCCTTCGTGAATGCGTTTGCGAAGCCCTGTTAAAAATTCCTCGTCACTGATCTCTTCGCCTTCGAAATACTTCATCATGAGCTCGTCATCACTCTCCGCGACTTGCTCGAGCATTTCTTCGCGATAAGTCGTCACCTGCTGACGCAATTCGAGAGGAACTTCAGCTTCCTTGAGCCCGCCTTTACCATCAAAGTGGAAACCTTTTTGAGACAAAACATCGACAAAGCCAATGAACTTGCGTTCTTCAATCATCGGGAGCATGAACGGGGTCACGCCGCGTCCGAAACGTTCACGCAATTCGTCTAAAGTCTTCTGATAATCTGCATTTTCGTCGTCGAGCTTGTTGATATAAAAACTCGCAGGAACATTTTCTTTTTTGGCGTAGCGCATGGATTTTTCCACGCCAACTTCGCAGCCGTCCTTAGCTGAAACCACAATCAAAGCGGTGCCCACCACGTGCAAAGCATTCATCACTTCACCCATGAAATCAAAATCACCCGGTGTGTCGATGAAATTAAACTTCAGGCCTTTCCACTCACAAGCCGCGGTCGACGTATTGATTGTAATTTTGCGACGTTGCTCTTCTGGATCGAAATCCATGGTCAAGTTGCCCTCGTTCGGCTTCGCCATACGGTCAATCGCCTGCGTGTCAAAAAGCATCGCTTCAACCAGGGAACTCTTACCGGCACCACTGTGTCCCAGTAGTGCAACGTTGCGAATTTTGTCTGCTGTATAAGCTTGCATGTTCTAGGCCCTCCTGCAACAATCTCCAAAACAAATAGGATTTTTTCCTATTCTTTTGGACTAGTGGACATTGTACCCCACAAACATCACAAAAGCGAATTAAAAACACCGCTTTTTTTGTGTATTTTTTGAAACCTAGGGTGAATGTTGGATCTTTCGGCAAAAGATCAGATGAACAAAGTTGCCCAAAGGAGCGGTGATCCCAAAAAATCAAGCTCAAAACACACTCTTTAAGCCGAAGTCTTTAGCTTTAGGCTTAGGTGGATAGACCCCGTCTTCAGATCTCGCCTCCAGCTCCAGCTCCAAAAGTTTGGCTTAAGTCACAGAAAAAAGAAATCCAGGCTGCTCGATCCTTCAATTCTGAAGCCGCTTTTCTTAAACGCGCCGCCTGTGGGAAACCACCCATCAGCTTAAGCATGAGGCTGCGGCACTCGCGTGAAGCCAAGTCTTCCCCTCGCCTGAGACAAAGGCCTTCGTAGACCTCCCGCATCAATGAGACTCTCAAAGCAAAGGGCACAGGTAGCCGCTCATCTTGAATCCAATCGACCTTGCTCCAGGCCTCTGGACAAGTCTCTGGCCAAAGCTGCCAGGCAAGCTGCCTAAATAAAAAAGGATTTTGCATCGCAGCACGCCCAATCATCAAGCCTTCGCAGATCTTTTCTTCAAGGATTTGCCTCGCTTTGGCCACCGTGTCAATGTCTCCATTGGCGATCAACGGAATGTGATAGCCCGCTTTGATCAAGCCCTCGTGCACTTCTCGCGTCACGTTGTGATCCGCTTCTCCGGAATACATTTGCGCTCTCGTTCTCGCATGTAAGCAGAGCAGAGAAACGCCCGCCTCCGCCATTTTCAGCGCAAAATTCAGCGCCGTATTCTCATTGGCCGAAAAACCTTTTCGAAACTTACATGTGACCGGAACGCCCGCAGGCTCCATGATGGCGCGACACGCTTTTACAATCTCTACCGCGCGCTCAGGCTCACACATCAAAGCTGAGCCCGCCCCTGTTTTAACCACTTTGGGCACAGGACAGCCCATGTTGATATCCAAAGCCGTCAACTGAGATAAACGTGGATCTTCTAAAATCGCCGCACAAGCAAAACGAAAATCTTCAGGATCGAAGCCAAAAAGCTGTATCGAAACCGGTCCCTCAGTCGAAGGATCAATCTCCAGATAGTGCATTGAAGCGCCCAAGCCCGAATAACGGATGCCGCGAGCAGAAACCAATTCTGTGACGCCTTGCGCCGAACCCAAGCGCGCACAGGCCGAACGAAAAGCACGTTCGGTCGCCCCCGCAAGGGGTGCCAAAAACAGCGGCCGTGCGATGCTTCGACAACAGCCCGCTTTTCCGTATGAGAAAAATCCATCTGTGCAATCCTTACTCTGCTCCACGCTCAAAGTCCCCTTTACATCAGCCCCTCGGACCGGCTTTTCCGTTCGCTACTTATGAATGAATCGGACAAATTCTAAGTTTGAGCGCATACGTTGCCGCCCGCGCCTGGTATTGTCGTGGCAAATTCGGTCCACAACTCGCTGATCCAATCCCGCTCATCACCGCATCCAAATGCACATAAACCAAAGGCTCAACTTCGAGCTCTGTGTTGTGTTGCTTTTGCGTCAACTGTTGAGCCGAATAACGAGACGCCGACACTGAAATCGGCTCTCCCAAGCTCTCGATATAAAGATACGGGCCTGTTTTCTTACTCAAGCTCAATCCTTTGACGCCGTAATGACTCCCTGATTCTTGAGGCTTAATATGATCGACAAAATGTGCATCAATGTTTTCTTCATGCAAGCCGAAGCGCGCCGCGCCAAGACGATCAACATAAGATTCTTCCGGACCATAGCCGAGCCAGCGCATCTGCTCTGTTTCTGCTTTGAATCTTAAACACAGGCCGAAGCGCGGCAAAAAAGGGAAGCCCTCGCTCCACTGGTCTGTCTGTTCATCGTGTTGAATCCATGGATATTGCGTCAAGCGCTCTGCCTCAAGCTCAATCTCAATCTCACCTTGCAGATTGATCTCATAAGACAGCTTAATCTCCAAGGTCGGCGCCATTGAAATCGGTGCCAAATGAATCAAGAAATCGAGGCGGATCCGATCATCCTGTTCAGAGATAAGATGAGAGATCACGCGCGCGATCTCGCGATCATAGCCCGCCGCTTGCCAACGATGGCGAATGTTTCGGTCATTATCCGTAGGCGCGCGCCACACGTCAAAAGTCGACGGTTTTTCGAGGACTTCCTCGCCTGCCACAACGTAAGACGAAATCGAGCCATCTAATTTCGAGAATGAAAGTGAAAATTTTGAGCCTTGGATCAGGTATCGCCGCTCATCTTCTTGAACGCTGAGATGCGCTCCTTCAAGCCCCACCCGAGCGTCAAGCAAAAGCAGGTCTTTTTGACCCTTTTCATCCGGCTCAGAAAGCGTCACACACTCATAACCCAAGATGTGGGGCGAAAGACAATCCATCTCCGTTTCTTCGATATAAGCTTTGACCGACTCATAAAGATCCGGCGCATCACGATAAATATGCTCTGGAATCAAGGTCGGATAAAGTAGCTTTCCCTCTTTTTCTGCTTCCCACATCTCTTGATTCAGCCACTGATACCAACGATTCCCCGCACAATCTTTTTGATCTTTGGGGCACAAAAGCACATAGGTCAGTTCTACCTGAATCAAATCTTTTTCGTTTTCTTCGATAAAAGAGCGAATTGCACTCGCATCAAAGTGAAGCTCAGCCCGAGACCTCGGCATCAATCTCGGCAGCTCAAGAAGGTCTTCAAAAATAGGCTCTCCATGAGCTAGAAGCTGCAAGAAGATAGCGATATTTGGATTGAGATCCTCCATCTCCCAACAGTGTTCCAACACTAAGCGACCCACACGAAGATCCGACTCCTCTGTCAAGCGCAAAGGACGATAGATATTTCTAAACTCTCGCAAGCCTGTCTTGGCGCGTCGATCCGGCGTCACCAAGCCATCGACACAGAAATTGCCATCGTGCGGAAATTCTCCAAAATCTCCACCGTAAAAATAGCGGCGGCGTCCCGTCTCGGTTTTCCCCATGTCCAGCGCGTGATCACACCACTCCCAGATGAATCCCCCGACCACATGCTCATGCTTTTCAAAAAAGCTTCGATAATCTTCCAGCCCGCCGGGGCCATTTCCCATCGCATGGGCGTATTCACAGAGCATCACCGGTTTATCCAATAACTCCCCACGCTCAAAAAATTCTTCAAATCCATCGACGGAGGTATACATCGAAGAATGGACATCGATGCACTCAAGATCATTCGTTCGGTTCGGCGCCTGAAAATTACTACCCTCATAGTGCAAAAGTCGACTCGGGTCGAAGCTTTTAATCCACCGTGCCGCGGCCTCAAAACTCGGCCCGTAGCCCGACTCATTACCCATGGACCACATGATGACACAAGGACGATTTTTATCCCTTTGTACACAGCGCTGATTGCGATCCAAAATGCGCTCATCAAAACGCTCATCCATCGCCAAATGGCAGTAAGCTTTAGTTTCATACACATGATTGCCCACGTGTCGCTGATAAAAGTCTGCGCCAAACATACTCAAGACGCCGTGGCATTCCATGTCCGCCTCATCGATGACGAAAAAGCCCAGACGATCATACAAGCGGTAGGCAAAAGGCGCATTGGGATAATGAGAGGTCCGAATCGCATTGACGTTATGCAACTTCATCAAATAGAGATCCGTCTTCAATTGCTCTCTCGTGATCGAAAAACCCGTCACCGGATCTGAGTCATGACGATTGACCCCACGGAAAAGGGGGCGCTGTCCATTGATAAAAAGATCCCGTCCTTTGCGCTCAATGCGTCGAAAGCCAACTTCTTCCCAAATGCACTCACACTCAGTTTCAATGAATAAGTGATAAAGATAAGGAGATTCTGGGGACCAAGGCTGCACCTTTATGTTGGCACAGACTTGTTCCAAATCTTTGACCTGTTCGCAGGTCCCCAAATGATTGAATGCCGCATCATAAAAATGAAAACGCAAGGGGCAGCTGCAGCCTTCTCTTTCGGTCACATCCAAGGAAAGTGCAGCCTGAGCTAGCTTCGCGTCGTAATCCGCATGGACAAAGAAATCCGCAATCGCATGATCCGGACGCTCCATCCAATAAACATCACGGAAAATACCGCTCATGCGAAATTTATCCTGATCTTCAAGATACGATGCGACACCCCACTTCAAGACCAAAACGGACAACACATTATCACCCTCACGCAGCGCCTCCGTGATATCAAAGACGCTCGTCGAGTGAGACACTTCGCTATAGCCTAAATAGTAGCCGTTTAAGGCAAGATAATAGCAGCAGTCAACGCCCTCAAAATGAAGCGTCACCCGCTTGGCTTCCGGATTTTGTGTGTACTTAAAATGTCTCCGATAAAGCCCGCAGGGATTATCGTGCGGCACATGTGGCGGATCGTAAGGAAAGGGGTAATTGACATTCGTATACCCATGCCGATCATAGCCCGCATTTTGCCAAACCGAAGGAACCTGAATTGGCTTAAAATCGCCTTGGTAGAACTCTGAAAGGACGTCTTCTGGCACATCCACATAAGACTCGAAGTACTGAAAGTCGTAACAGCCATTCAAAAAGTGAACGCGCGAGGACAAATAGCGCTCATCTTGATCTTGCGCTGAAATCGCCTTCGCCGCGGCAAAAGCCTCCTCAAAATGCTTATAAGGCACAAAATAAGCAGCCGACGGCTCACACCCTACATGCGGGGGGCCAAACTGCTCGTGTATATGTAAAGAGCTCATCTGCATCTTCCTCTACTTAGACATTTGTGTTCATCATATCAAAGCCCAGCAAAGCTAGCTTCTGAGATCCAAATGAAAACGTCTGCAAAAGCTCCACGAGCGCCTGCTTCAACTGCGCCAAAACGGGTGTCGCATAAAGAAGATAGGCCCCAAAAGCAAAAAACAAAGTGTACAAAAGGATTTTCTTTCTTCGTTCTTTTTCTCTGTTCTTACGCCGATCCATGCTCTCGCCTCCTCTTTTTGCTTCTCTGCGCTTTTGGCGCCTCAGCGCTTTTTGGCTTTCCTTTGCTTTTGCACATTCTCGCTCAGCAAAAAGGTCGCGCTTTATCTCATTTTTTTCTCTCGTCTTTTTTGCGAAAAAATTTGCGAAAAAACGAAAAAGCGAGCCTAAGCTCGCTCATCTCGTCTCAACATCTTGATCTTAATCGATGGGGCACTAACGAAATCCTGATCAATGGGGCACTAACGACGCCTTGTGATCATCATCAACTGTTCTTTGAAGCTGCGGCCACGTCTTTTCCAGCGTGGCAAAGACGCCGAGAAAGCCTCCGCCGCCAGCAAAAGCTGTTTTTCCTTTGCATTCAGGCGTCTGCTGGCACCCTCGCGCTTTCCCCGTCCGCGCTGTAAGCGCAGTGAAAATAAGCCCGGTCCCATGATCTCTTGTAGCAGATCCAAAAAAGCCAAATCAAAATCTTCGATCTGTGCGCGCAATACCATGGACTCAAGTGCCTGCTCAATACGCGTTTCGCTCAAATCCGAAAACAAAGCCAGCAGCGCTTTTTTGAGCTGTGTCACCTCTGTCGAATGGGCATCATAAAGCGTGTACACGCGACCTTTTAGATCCTGTTCTGACGGCAGGGCATACGGCCCCCCGTCGGTCTCCTCTTGCACGCGCAAGTAAGCGTCAAAACGACGCAAAGGCGCATAAAAAATCAAATCCTGTTCGTGGTCAATACGTGGCAAAAGCCAAAGCATATCAACCAATAAAGTCTTGAAGGCCTCGGGACTTTGGAGCAAGTCTTGCGCCCCTTTGAGCCATCCTTGCTGAACGAGTTGACGATAAGTCCGATGCCAGAGTTCCAAAGGAAAGCAACCGTAAAGGGATACACAGGTACTCAATAAAGCCAAGGCTTCTTGCTTCGGTCGATAACCGGACTCTTGCGCCTCATGTTCTAAATAAAGCTCGCTTAATTCTTGAGGAACAAGGTAACATAAGCCCCCTTCAAAGGCTTTCTTATAAATGAAGCCGTGCTCGACCAAAAAGCGAAGATCTTCATCGGCGATTGCCAAAATGGCTTCGTGTTCCGCATCGAAGACCCCATTTTCTTCCGCATAGCGGCCGTTAAACAGTTCCCCTTGAGCGGCGCGTCTTTCAGGTGATAAGGCGTCAAGCCACTGCGTAAATCGATAGCGTAAGAAGACGTCCAAAGACACCGAGAAACGCGAAAAATTGCCACTTTCGCCTCGTGGTAAGTCCAAACGTTGCTCCACAAGGCGTAATTCTTCTGTACTCAGTTGTTCTAGGGCCTCTGTTAGGCGATCGACCTTCAATTGTGTTCTGATCTGATCTTCCATCTTTTACCCTCCGCCTTTTACCGTTTACTTCAAAAAAATCTCTTCCGACGCATCAAAATCTCTAGTTTTTTGCTTTTGTTTGAGCACCCAATTTAATATAAGCCAAAATCGCTGAAGCAAGTGGAATGAAAACCACGATCGCCGCTACAAAAGGCAAGGTCTCTAAGCCCGCACTTGCAACAACTTGTCCCCCGATCAAGGCGCCTAAAGCAATACCGACGTTCGTTCCCACACTAAGAAGACCTGAGCTCAGCTGTTGGGCCGCTGGATACTCGCGCATCACAATTCCCAGACTTGTTTCAACATATCCCGTGAAATGCATACACATCGTCACCGTCAGCACATAGAACAAGATCAAGGCAATCATCATCTGATGAATCAATAGTCCAAAGGCTAGGAAAAGAATAATTTGAACGACAAAAACGATAGGGAAAATACGAAGCGGCTTACGTTCGGCAATATACCCCGAGCTTAAACTCGAAATAATGGTGAAAATGCCGTAAGCGAAAAGACAAAGGCTCACTTGCTCCGCCGTCAGATGATAGACGTCTTTAAGTAAAGTCGTGAAATAGGTATACACGATATAAGGTGCGATGAGCGCCGTCGTCGCAATCGAGAAGAGGAGCAAAATACGAACATCCTTGAACATCTGCAACTGCTCAGACCAGCTGTAATGGGTCGCTTGGGAATCGCCACGAGCTGAGTCCTCTGAAGTCGTTCGTTCCGACTGCTCTGAACGCGTTGCTATATCTTTCGACTCAAACGCCTGTGCTTCAGTTGGATTGGCTTCAAAGTCTACTTGGATCTCGCGCTCTGTTTGGACGCCACTTTCAAAGCGTGGCATCAAAAAAGAAAATGAGATCAGACAAAGCGCCCCTAAAGCCGCCACAAAAATGAAAGAAGCACCCAAGCCCAGACGCACGGTCAACCAGCTCGTCAAAGGCATGCCGGCCAAATTGGCAATTGAAAAACCCGTAAAAATCCACGCAATGACTTTTGCCGTCGCATGCTTCGGGATAATTCGCTTAGCTAAAAGCACATCTAAAGCAATCAAAGGCCCATTCACCAAGGCCGTCAAAATACGAAGGACAAAGAGCAGTTCGATATTCCACGCAACCGCACTCAAAAGGTGAACCAAAATAAAAGCGCAAAGCAACACGCCCAACAAGCGCATCGTCTTAAATCGCGCGGTAAAACCAGAAATCACCGGCGTGCCGACCGCATACGCAATTGCATAAAAAGCGGCCAAACTCCCGACCAGAGTCACTGACACCCCAAAGCGTTCTGCAATTTCAGGCAAAGAGCCGAAGACGATGTATTCGCTCGTCCCTAACACATAGGTCAGCAAAACCATGAGACAGGCAGGCAAAAAAACAGCCGCCTTTTTCACCTCAGAGCGCGCGCAAATTTCTTTTTGGGCTGGGCTTTGGGCCTGCGTAGGCTGAAGGACTTGATTGACTTGAACCTCAGATGGATTCCGTGGGGCATCTGCACCAGGATGCGATGTCTCAGACATGTTCTTCTCCTCAAAAAGTAATCTTTACTATTTTATAAGAAAAAGTAGCCCAATAAGGAAAAGCGGCTTAGCTTTTGGAAGATAAGTCGCTTTTTCAATCAATTTCTGTTTGTTTTTTAGTGAGCAAAGACCTCTTTGTATTTCGCCACAGGCCTTTGACTCAATTCATCTTCGACACACTTAAAGGCGCACTTAAAGACGCACTTAAAGATGCGCCGGCAAAAGATAGACGACAATGCCAATCGCAACCATGGTAAAGCCCAATAAACGCGTCTTACTCAAGCTTTCATCAAAGAGCCAGTAGCTCGCCAAATTGACCAACAAAGCGGACAAGCCGATCGTCACAACTAAAAAATTCAAAGGCAATTGAATCAGCCCCAAAGTCGTCAAAAAACAAGCAACGAGCATGAGCAAATAAGCCAATACAACAAGGGGATTCATATATTTTTGAATAAAGTTTTTATTGGGATTAATCTCTTCGCGTTTGAAGAGAAACTGCGCACCACTAGAACAAATCACACCCAAAAGAATAATGTAAAAAGCGTGAACGAATGTCATCCTTGCGCCCCTCCTTCTTTGTTTTCTGTAGATTGTGCAGACTCAATCTTATCGCCCAGGTTCAAATCGCCCGTGTTCAAAGGGTCTTTAGCCACGCGTTCTTGCTGCTCAGCTTCTGAAGCTTGACGTGCCAAAGCCTCTTTTGCCTCACGTTCCAAAGCTTCCTCACGACTCTTTTCCTGCGCTTGTCGTCTCAATTCACGATGGATTTGAGCTTCGCGCCGCTTTCTCGCAATGAAATTAAAAAGAAAACTCTCGTCGCTCGCAGGCTTCAGATCCCGATAAACCGCAGCTGAATTCACATCTCCATAAAAGTGAAAGAAGCTCGATCGCAAGCCTTGCTGTTCTCTTTCTTTTTCTGCATGACTTCTCACTTGGAGCAAGAGCAGTCCGCCGAAAATCATTAAGGCGCCCACGAGTCGGCTCACAGACAGATGCTCTACAAAGAAGATCGCCCCCAAAAGCATAACCCAAAGCACGAGCAAACTCCGATGAACCCGTGCCTCACGTTGCGATAAACGCTTGAGAATCTGCTGCCATATGACGGAAAAAGCGATAAAGACCAGAATGCTCAAAGCAAAGAACAAGACAAAATAAACTTTCTTCGCAGTATGAAGCGCCGCCAGCTTTTGCAAAAGCGCACCGCCAGACATGCCAAGCACGCACAAAAAGGCGAAGGCATGCAAATGCAGCCGCCCTTTGATCGCTGTCCATGAAAACCGTTCTCTCCAAGAACCCATTTTTGTCTCCTTTTCTCTTTGCTTCAATTCTTCAGCTTCTATCTTTCAGCTTCTATCTTTTAACTTTCATCTTACAGCTTAAATGGCACAGCTCAATTCGCTGTTTTAAGCTGACGACCCAAGTCAAAGATCGTCTCTCCAAAGCGGCATACTCATGCAGCGCGGACCACCACGTCCACGACTCAATTCTCCTGCGACAAGTTCATGCGTCTTAATCCCCGCCTTGCGCAAGGCCTCGTTGGTCACACGATTTCGCTCATAGACGACCACCTCACCTGGCGCGATCGCAAGCGTATTCGATCCATCATTCCACTGTTCTCTCGGCCCATCGATCGGATGCCCTTCGCCACAGCGAATCAAAGTCACCTCGTCTAAACCGAGCTTCGTCTTTAATAGATCTTCCAAATCACCTGATAGATGCGTCACAGACAAAGCGCCACTTTGATCCAAGGTCAGATCATAAAGTTCAAAAGGCCCGCTGGTCGCCTGATGAATTGTAAAGACCGAGTGGTCAATCATCGTGAAGACAGTATCCAGATGCATGTATGCGCGCTCTTTGGGCAACTTGAATGCCAAAACGTGCTTAAACGAATGGGTCTGCGTCAATAGGTTCAAAGCCAAACAACTTAAAGCCTCTGGATCCGTCCGCTCAGAAAGACCAATCCCAACGATCTCAGGCGAAAAGACCAAAACATCACCGCCCTCGAGATGCCCCTCATTCTTGCGGTCGAAATAAAACGGCGTGCCCTTAAATTTCGGATGATGCGTAAAAATATAGCGTGGATAAATTTCCTCACGACAGCGAGCCAAAGTTCTCATACAACTTAAGCTGACACCTTTACCCACCGCACTGAAAGCATCCCTCTGGAAAAACAAATTAGGCATAGGATCAATCAACATGGGGTCTTCACGTTTCAAATGCGCCATCAAAGTTTTAGGCTGATAGGTCTTAAAATCGCTTCGTCTAAGCCCAGAAAAACTTTGTTTGAGTAAAGTTTCAGGCGAAACGCTCTTAAAGTAATCCGTGAAAAAGCTTTGTGACTTCGAGTCGAGACCGCTCTCTTGCAAATACTCTTGAATAAAAGCATGGCGAATAAAGTCGTCACGCAACACATCGAGCATCAAATCTTCGAGATAAAGCACTTCAACGCCTGCATCCCGCAATAACTGAGCAAAAGCATCATGCTCTTCCTGGGCACGCTCCAAATCAGGTAAATCATCAAAAAGCAGCCGATGCATATTCGTCGGCGTCAAATTATTAAACTCCTCGCCTGGACGATGCAAAAGAACTCTCCGCAACGGAGCAATCTCACTATATACGTGGACGCGGTCATGTGCCTGGTCATGGCTCTGGTCATGCTTGAGGTCTAAAGAATTTGTAGACATGTGGCCCTCCAACTGTCATCAATAAAGTCCCCTCAAGTCTATAACAGTGGCGAGACAAAAAAAAGGCTCAGCCGAATGACTGAGCCATGGATCTGGCGAACCCTATCTTCCCGGGCGGTCCCCCGCCAAGTATTGTCGGTGCCTGGGAGCTTAACTTCCGTGTTCGGGATGGGAACGGGTGTGTCCTCCCTGCCGCTTCACCAGAATTGTTGAGGCAAACCCTCAAAACTGCACAGATTAAATTCACCTCTGTCTATCCAAACTTGAAACTGAACCTTGTGGTCAAGTCCTCGACCATTGGTATCCGTCCGCTTCATACGTTACCGCACTTCCACTCCGGACCCATCAACCTCGTCGTCTACAAGGGGTCTTACAGCATAAGCTGGGAAACCTCATCTCGAGGGGGGCTTCACACTTAGATGCTTTCAGCGTTTATCCCGTCCGAACTCGGCTACCCGGCCGTGCATTTGGCAATACAACCGGTGCACCGTAGGTTCGTCCACCCCGGTCCTCTCGTACTAGGGGCAGCTCCTCCCAAGTTTCCTACGCCCACGTCAGATAGGGACCGAACTGTCTCACGACGTTCTGAACCCAGCTCGCGTACCACTTTAATCGGCGAACAGCCGAACCCTTGGAAGGTGCTGCCCCTCCAGGATGTGATGAGCCGACATCGAGGTGCCAA
>JAEWGS010000055.1 GCA_023388205.1 Bacillota bacterium | reverse complement strand
GTGGTTGACAAAATCTTTTTTCGTTTGGATAATGTTCCGAGCACAGAACTTTTAATTCGATCCTGTGAGGTCGAAAAGGCTTTCGTGACACGTTCCTTCGCTGCGCAGGTTTTTTGCGTAGCTCATGCGATTCCTGCCAGTGATGTGGCTTTGTCGACGAGGTCTGGTTTGACGATTGGAGGTTTCGCATGTCAAACGTCTCGCACAAACTCGGCAGAGATCCCATTTATGATCTCAATCAAATTTCTATTCCAAGACGACTCATTTTGGGGCTTCAACACTGTTTTGCCATGTTCGGCGCAACCATTTTGGTTCCGCTCATCACCGGTTTGAACATTCAGACGACACTGCTCATGGCGGGTCTTGGCACCCTTCTCTTTCACCTTTTGACCAAAGGCAAAGTTCCCGCCTTTCTCGGATCGTCTTTCGCCTTCATTGGCGGATATGCGGCTGTCGCGCCCAAGCTCGCCGACGGAAGTAGCAACGTCGAAAAGCTGGCCTACGCAAGCGGCGGTGTGATGATCGCCGGTTTGGTTTATCTCCTCATCGCAGGTCTAATCAAAGTCTTCAGCATCGAACGCGTCATGTCTTTCTTCCCGCCTGTTGTCACAGGCCCAATCATCATGGCCATCGGTCTGACCTTGACACCTGCTGCAATTGGGAATGCCTCACAGGACTGGCTCCTCGCCGGGATCGCAATCTTGATCATCGTGCTTTGCAACATTTGGGGCAAAGGCATGTTCCAAATTCTTCCGATCCTCATCGGTATCAGTGTCACTTATGTGATCGCTATTCTCTTAAATCGAGTGGACTTCGCACCACTCAGTCAAAGCGCCATCGTCGGACTGCCCTTACACCCCCAAAACTTTGCTCGCTTTGATCTTTCAGCGATCATCACCATCGTTCCCATCACCTTAGCCACGATCATGGAACACGTCGGTGATATCTCTGCGATCGGCGCGACCGTCGGCAAGAAGTTCGTCGCTGACCCCGGTCTACATCGCACGCTAATGGGTGACGGTCTCGCAACCACGCTCGCCGCTGCAGTCGGTGCTCCGGCCAACACAACCTACGGTGAGAACACAGGCGTTTTAGTTTTAACCAAAGTCTACGATCCGAAAGTCATGCGCATCGCAGCTTGTTTCGCCATCGGCTTGAGTTTCTTCCCGGTCATCGCCAATGCGATCAGCAGCATTCCTGCAGGTATCATCGGTGGTATCTCCATGGTCCTTTACGGTATGATCACGGCCATCGGCGGACGCAACCTCGTCGAAAACCGTGTCGATTTGAGCAAATCGCGTAACTTACTGATCGTCGCAAGCATTTTGATCTTAGCTTTGGGCTTCCCGAAAGGCGTCTCCTTCCACATTGGTCAACTCCCGATCACCCTCTCTGGTCTGGCGCTCGCTTCACTTGTCGGCATCATCCTCAATGCGATCTTCCCCGGAAAGGATTACCACTTCACCAGTGAAAAGCCTCAGGCGACGGGCGTCGAGTTCTCCGGGACGCATCCGGTCCAAGACTAAAAAGTCTATCGACCAGAAAGTATTTTTATATCATTTCTCCTTGGGTAAAAGGGGGTCAAACGCTCAAAGCGATTTGACCCCCTTTTGAATCTCCTTTAATCTGTGGCCATCTCTTTCAAGGAGATTTTTTATGAAAAAGACGAGATCAATTCATTTATTTAGCCTCTCGCCCATCTTAGCGGGTCTTATTTTTCTGTGCTTAACCAGTGGGAAATTGGACGAACCAAGTCAGCTCGAAATAAGTGAGCAGCACTTTGCCTGGAAGCTCTCTGATCCCAAATCGTCCGAAGCCAAGGTCTCTGAACCCCAATCCTCCAAACCCGATGTCACTGAGCCCAAATCGTCCAAAGCCCAAGCCTCTGCGTCTTCGCTTGATGCGCAAGATCAAGACCCCTTCTATCCTTTTACGAATCGTTATTTAGAAATCAAACCTGAAGCCTTGCATGTTCTTTTTGAAAAAGATGAGTCAGAGAAAAAGGAGCTTCTGCTCGCATTTGACATAAATGACGACCGCATTGAGATCAAGAATTTAGACGAGCAAGCTTTCCACGATTTAGATCTTTTGATTGATCCCTCACCGATCTCGAAAGAAGCTGCATCGAGCAAGCCTAATGACGGTCAAGCACTTTTCCTCGGACGAGCTACCCTGACCCAAGAAAGTTTTCATTTTGAAATCAGCAGCGCACTCGCTCATATGAATGACACAGACTTTCCCGAGCTCCTCCAACAGCTACCCCGCGAGACCCACTTTTTCAAAGTTGAAATCCATCCAGATCGGCTGACGCTCATTTCAATTCCTGATGAGGGCCTAGAGCTCAAGGAGATTCAAATGGACCAGCTTTATTTGGGTCGCACCCTGCATGAGGCCACGCTGATTTACGGTTCTGAATTTTTGAATCGAAGGGCTAAAAGCCAAGCTTTTTTGCAAACCTGGGGGCAGAAAGAAACGCGCTTTTTTTACAATAGCAGTCCGAGGATTCAAGAGCCTTGGGTGCCCATGATTCTCCCTGGCGAAGAGAGGCGTTCTTCAATTAAAAAGATGAACACGGATGAAAAAGGGGCTGCTTCCACCTATTTTTCCACAGCGCCTTCAGCTGAAGACACGCAAAGCAACGAGGCAGAAGAAAGTAACGGAAGACCGCAGCGTCCATCCACGAGCCCAAATGAGCCATCAAGCAACATTGAAAAACCAGTGGAAACAAGTCCGCCGACGCGTCAAACAAGCGAAGAGCGCACCCCCGAAGAGACTGAACCCAAGGAGACGCCCGCGCCCTCTTCTCCTGTGACGCCGACAGAAAATCCTTCAAACAAAGAATACAAGGATTATCTAAAACTCGGCCAATCCCTTTATCCGAATGCACACTTTTATTTTGCCAGCGTCGAGGAAGGGCTCGCCTTTGCAAAAGCAAAAGTCAAAGAACGAGATGATGAAATCGACTTATTTAATCACTTGGGTTCCGTTGAGGAACAGGAAAACTATGTGTGGACGAGTTTCATGAAGACGCACGGGTATACGGGTTATACGGGCGAAACTTACCGTTATGGCACGAAGGATGATCCCAAAGAGGCCTATGCGCTTTGGTTTACGACGAGTTAAAACTTCGGACAAGCTCTAATTTGGGGCTCATCGAAGTGCTGAATTTGAAGCCTAGATCCAATGCAAAATCCTTGCGTTCATTCAAGCCAATCAAGTCCTTGCGCTCATTCAGCATCTCAAGATCCGCTTTTGCGAGATCTTCAAAGCACAGCATAAAGCAAGGCTACAACAGGTATCGTCAGCATCGACAAAAGCGTTGTCAGCGCCACCGAAGCGGAAGCATACTCGACGTCTCCTCCGTATTCATTCGCTGCCATCACCACCATTGAGGCGACTGGCATCGCAAACATCAAAGTCAGCATTCCCGCGACCGATTGCATGCTCGGGAGGAAAAAGAAGCTCAAGCGCACAAGCCCCGCAATGCCAAAAAGCCGCAAAGCGGTGATCCAATACAGGCTTCTCATTTTGAATATATCCACAATCGGATATTCTGCCATCGTCGCCCCAATACAAATCATCGACAAAGGCATTGTCAAATTGCCCACGAAAGAAGTCGATGCATCCAGTAAATCCGGCAAATGCGTCTGCGTCAGGAAAAGCACAAATGCAATCAAGGCTGAAATCAATCCAGGGTTAATAAACAAGCGAAAGTCCAGCCCTTTAGAGACTTGAGTCTCTTGGCTGAGCTTTGCGATGCCATGTGCATTCACGCCATGTAGCGCCTTCCACGCTTCGGGTTCTTTGGTTTGCATCTCCACTAAGGTCTGCTGATCTTTTGAAAGCAATCTCAAACCATAGGTAAAGAAATATAGATTAAAAGGCAACATCATCATCGAAATATAAAAGACCGCTCGGTCACCGTAAAAAGCCTGACAAACAGGCAGCGCCATAAAAGAAGAATTCGCAAAAATCAGCATCGATGCAGCAGCTCCTCGACGATACTTCGGAACGCGAAAACAACGCACCAAGAGGTTTGAGAGCACAATCAGAATCAAATAAACGACAAATCCGAAAGCGAGCACCGTATAAACTAAAGAACGATCCTCATTAGATGCACCTGAAACCGCATGCAAGATCAGGAGTGGACTCGTCACATTGATGATCAAAGTCGAAAGCCCTTTGGAAACCTCTGGCGAAAAATGTCGTGCTTTCCGAAAGCCATAACCGATCGCCAAGGCGAGAATCAATTTGAGCATGGTTTGCGCAATAATTAAATACACAAAAGCCTCCTTCGAGTGCATCCGATGAACTAAGATCGTCATTCAAAATCTGTCAACACGTCATTCTACTTTTTTCCCCGATAACCGTCTGCACAAAATAGCAGCTCTCTTCTGCCTAAAGCTCTACAATAAAGACGTACAATAAGCAAAGCATGATTTTAGAAAAACGCAATGCCCCTTTGCTATAAAAGGCGGCTCGCGCCACAACGTCAGCTTGATGCATCGGCTTTATAACTTGATGCATCGGCTTTATAAAAGGAGGTCTTATGATCTATCAGGCAAAAGAAACACGTTACGAAAACATGCCCTACCAAGCCTGCGGACAGTCGGGACTCAAACTGCCCCGCGTCAGTCTCGGCTTATGGCACAATTTTGGCGAAAGCGCACGTATGGATACCATGCGAGACATGCTCCGAGC
>JAEWGS010000006.1 GCA_023388205.1 Bacillota bacterium | reverse complement strand
ATGCGCCGCCTGGAATCACATTCAGCAACGGCGTTTCCACCTCCAAAAAGTCGCGTTCATGCATAAAATCACGAATATATTGGATGATCTTCGAGCGCTTGACAAAGGTTTCACGAACCGGCGCATTGACAATCAAATCGAGATAACGTCTGCGATAGCGTGTGTCCGTATCGGTCAAGCCGTGGAACTTCTCAGGCAGCGGACGCAGGCTCTTCGCAAGCAGCTCAAAGCGCGTCACGTGCACAGATATCTCGCCGCGCTTCGTCTTCATCACCGAGCCAAAGACCCCGAGGATATCGCCCAGATCTAAAGACAACCATTTCTCGTAAGCTTCTTCACCCAATTCATCCACACGAACATAAAGTTGGATGCGCCCGCTTCCATCGAGCAGATCACCAAAGCTAGCTTTTCCCATACCGCGCTGAGACATCAGGCGACCGGCCAAAACCACTTCTTGACCTTCAAAGCGTTCAAAGTTCTCTGCAATTTCTTTGGCGTGGTGGCTCTGTTCAAACTTGGTGTGCAAAAAAGGATTCGCCCCATCGGCTTTGAGCGTCTGCAAGCGTTTCGCGCGGATGCCCATCTGCTCATTTTCGAAGCTCTCAAAGTCTTGTTCGGTCGCTTCGCCTTGCGCTGGGACCGGCTGCGCTGCCGCACCCTGTTGTCTCAGCTTCGCCGCAGCTTTTTTAGCCGCTTTCTCCGCTTTTTTTGCTTCGCGCCTCGCGCGGATTTCTTCTTCAGTTAGGGATTCATGCATACGCTGTTCGTCCATAGCTTCTCCTGCGGCCAAAAGGCCTTCACTCCTTTTTACAAAAATATCGAAATCGCCCCCGTTGACCATGGCAAACGAGGGCGATTTCTAAAACGTCCTTCAATCATTTATTGATATCAACGATCTTATAGTGACTCATGCCCACTGGCGTTTTCACTTCAACTTCTTCACCGCGGCCCTTGCCGATAATGGCTAAGCCAACAGGACTCTCAGAAGAAATCTTACCAGCGAAGATATCTTCTTCTTGAGCGCTCACTAAGGTGTAGTTGAGTTCTTCATCAAAATCCAAATCGAGCAGCGTCACTTTGGATCCGAGCGTCACTTGGTTACTACTAATTTCGTGTGCCTCAATGACGCGGGCATTTTTCAAAATCGCCTCGATCTCTTGAATGCGCTGTTCATTGTCCGCTTGAGCCTGCTTCGCTTCATCATATTCTGAGTTCTCGGACAAATCACCGTAACCCAGAGCTACCTTAATACGTTCCCCAATCTCCGATCTGAGAACTACCTTGCGATGCTCGAGTTCTTCTTTTAGTGCGTTGACGCCCTCTTGGGTCATATCAAAGGTCTGCATAGACATGGGATGAATCACTCCTCTAATTCAAAATGGCACAATAATAGGAATTATACCACGCTTGAGACTTATCGGCGTTCCTCTCGGTTTCTCAAAATCACATCATGGGCGCCACCTTCAACAATACTGGTCGCAGAAACGCGAATGAGCCTTGCTTTATCTCTAAATTCTGGGAGAGAAACGGATCCACAAGAGCACATGGTCGCTTTAATTTTGGCCAAAGATGCCTCGACATTGTCACGAAGTGAGCCCGCATAAGAGACGTATGAGTCAACGCCTTCTTCAAAGATCATGCCGCCCTCTTGGGTTCCTTCGTCATAACGCTGCCAATTGCGCGCTCGATTGCTGCCCTCGCCCCAGTACTCTTTGACATAGGCGCCATTGATAAACAAACGGCGCGTTGGACTCTCATCAAATCGAGCGAAGTAACGACCTAGCATCAAGAAGTCCGCCCCCATCGCTAGCGCCAAACTCATGTGATAGTCATAGACAATGCCGCCGTCACTACAGATGGGGACATAAATACCCGTTTCTTTGAAATATTCATCGCGCGCCTCACAGACCATTTGCAAAGCAGTCGCCTGACCACATCCGATCCCTTTCGTCTCGCGTGTAATACAAATCGATCCACCACCGATGCCCACTTTGACAAAGTCAGCTCCTGCTTCAACGAGGAATCTAAAGCCTTCACGATCGACAACATTGCCCGCGCCAATCGGGATATGCGGGTAATTTGCTTTGACATATTCCAGCGTATTTTTCTGCCAAAAGCTATAGCCGTCCGAGCTATCAATGCAAAGCACATCAACACCCGCTGCAACCAAAGCTGGTACGCGCGTCTCATAGTCTCTCGTGTTGATCCCCGCACCGACAATGAGGCGCTTATTCAAGTCCAAAAGCTCATCGGGATTTTCTTTGTGTTCATCATAGTCGCGGCGGAAAACGAGGCCTTTCAGATGACCTTCGGCGTCGATCAAAGGCAATTGGTTGAGCTTATGCGCCCAAATCATATCGTTTGCGCTACTCAAATCCAAAGGTTCATGTCCGACCACCAACTGATCCAAAGGCGTCATGAATTGCGCAACAGGTGTATCTATAGAGGTCCTAGACAAACGGTAATCGCGCTTCGTGATCAAGCCCAAAAGGCGACCGTGCGGCGTTCCATCATCAGTGACGGCAACGGTGGAATGTCCGGTTCGATCGACGAGTTCAAGCATTTCGCCTAAAGTCCCATCCGGGGTGATGTTCGTGTCACTGATCACGACGCCCGCTTTGAAATTCTTAACGCGTTCAACCATCTGCGCCTGGCTCTCAATCGATTGGCTGCCAAAAATAAAAGACAGGCCTCCCGAACGCGCCAAGGCGATCGCAAGACCTGAATCAGAAACAGACTGCATAATCGCTGAAGTCAGCGGAATATTCAGGTGGAGCACCTGATCTTCCTCACCGGGTCGATATTTGACCAGAGCCGTCTTAAGACTCACTCGGTCCGGACGACAATTCTCATCCGTATAGTTTGGGATCAATAGATATTCATTGAATGTCCGTGAATCAATGTCGTAATACTTCGCCATGAATCCTCCCGCGCTTAGCGCTTTTCAATCAAGTCTAGCACGCTTCGAGCAGGGCTGTGAAGAGGTCAGACTGCCCTTTTCTTTGGCCTTGGCCGTCCTATATAGCGGCATTTTACATAAGCCTTCACGCACGGTTTCTCCAGGAGGACGGCTGGGCGACGAGCGGAGGACGGCTGGGCGGCTGGGCGGGCCGGACGGCCGGGCGGGCCGAACGAATAGGCGACGAGTGCTTACAGGTGACAGCACGCTTTGGGCGCTTGATGCGGCGTGTGATGCGTCACTCAAAGGCCCCAATGTCCTTTTATAAAATTTCAACAAGCTGTATCGGGTACGCAATCTAAGCTGGCTCAATGCTATGATCAAAATGTCTTTTGCAAGTGCCTTGAATCGACAGCTTTTGTCGCAAAATTGTCCTTCATCCATTTTTGAAGCAAATTTTAGCCTGGCACTGAACAAAAGTCCGCTGAATTAAAATCTCACATAATTCACGAACGACTAGCAAAGTCTTCAAAGGAGTACATATGGCTGATTTGAGAAAAACACATGAGCATCCCCAAGATTCCGTGACGCTTCCCGAGCACGTCAACCGAGACAACTTATATGATCTCGTCATCATCGGAGCTGGTCCTGCAGGCTTGAGCGCAGGCATTTACGCGGCTCGTGCGGGATTAAAAACTTTGGTCTTAGAACAAGGTGCGCCCGGGGGCAAAATGCTCAGTACCGATCTGATTGAAAATTACCCTGGCCTCACTTCTATCAAAGGTCAAGAGCTCGCTTCGCAGATGGAAGCACACGCCAAAGCCGCCGGCTGTGAGATCACCTGGGATGTTGTTTCTGGAATCGAGCAAGCCGATCAGCTCGTCAAAACAGTCAAAGGACTGAGTCAGTCTTATGAGACGCTTGCAATCATCTTAGCGAGCGGTTGTAACGAGCGACACTTAAACATTCCGGGCGAAGATGAGTTCCGCGGCATGGGCGTCAGCTATTGCGCAGTTTGCGACGGGGCTTTTTTCAAAGACTGTGACATTGTGGTCGTCGGTTCCGGAGACTCCGCTTTTGAAGAAGGAGACTACCTCACTCGATTTGCCAACAAAGTCTACATTTTCCTCAGAAGCGAACGCGTGCACGCCGACCGTATTTTCTTAGATCGAGCCGCTGCCAATCCCAAAATCGAGGTGCGCAAAAATACGATCGTCGACGAAATTCATGGCGATCCCAAAGAGGGCGTCAAATCCGTCCTGATTCGACATGCAGTTACGGGCGAAACGGAAGAACTTTCTTGCCAAGCGGTCTTCCCTTTTATTGGTTCGGTCCCGAACACAGCGTACCTCAAGGATCTACCCATTCTTGACGCGCAAGGCTACATCGAAGTGGATGCACAGATGGAAACCCAAATTTCTGGCATCTTTGCCGCGGGCGATTGTCGTGTCAAAGTTTTACGCCAAGTCATCACAGCGGGAAACGACGGGGCGATTGCAGCTCAAGCGGTCACAGCCTTTTTGCGACAACTCAATCTTAAGTGAGCCCTTGACGACGAACCTTTATGTGTCAGAAAGTCACTTTACAACTTAAAAGCAAAGATTTTTCACTGCCCTGGGAGCAGCTTTGGACTCAAGTCATCCGTCAACTACAAGTGCCCGCTCACTTTGGGCATAATCTCGATGCTCTATTTGATGTTTTGACAGATCCATCCAGCAACTTTCTCTTTCAAGTTCCCGCGTATCTGCCCCCAAAAACTGAAGAAAAAGCCCGCGCTTTATATCAATGCATTTTAGACGCTAAGGAGGAAAACCCTTTTATGTCCGTTGAATTTGAAAAGCATCCTGCCATTGAAGTCATGGAACAACGCTACAGCTGCCGCGCCTTTGAAAAAAAGCCCTTGTCTCCCACCGCTCTCGAAGCGCTCAAAATCGCCTGCCTCACTGCGCCAACCGCAAGAAATCGCCAGGAGCTTCATTTCAGTTTTTTGCAAAATCAAGATCGAATTAATGAGCTGTCGCTTCTGATCAACCCGGATCGTCAACTTAACCATGACAGCGACCATGTCTTCTACGAGGCGCCTCTTCTCATTTTGATTCACTCGCCCTACGAAGACGATGGACAGCCAATGACCTACGCTGATATTGACGCAGGTATCGCAAGTCAAAATATCGGTCTGGCCGCAACGGCCCTTGGCCTTGGCTCTTGCATCATCGGTCGAGTCCGCCCGCTGAATGAAAATCCCGAACAGCTCGAGCTCTTTGGCGTGCCTAAGACCCACTACCTTAGTTTGGCAATGATTGTTGGCGAAATCGCTCCCAAAGGCGTCAAAGCACCTCACACGCTCAATTTTGATCTCATTCAGGAAGTTGAATAAAGAGCGTTCTGCTGCTCACAACAGTCTACTGCTCACAACTTGATTTTAAGCTTGATTCCAAGGAGGCCTCGGCCTCCTTTTTGATTGCGCCTTCGACACGCAAATAAACAGATAAACAAAAAGAGAGTACAGACAAAATCCGTACTCTCTGATTCGCTGATCCATTGGAGGCTCGAACTCCAGACCCCTTGATTAAAAGTCAAGTGCTCTACCAACTGAGCTAAT
>JAEWGS010000056.1 GCA_023388205.1 Bacillota bacterium | reverse complement strand
CCAGCGGCTTCATCCGCTTCCAGCTATAATATTTCATGCAAAATATCCCTTTGATCTAACAAAATAAACAGAACTATTAAAAGGAGCCCCTTGTGAACTCTCAAGCCTGCGACCCAAACCTTCATCCCTCTCATTTACTGAGCCAGCAACAAAGAAGCGCCCCCTCCGATCTCCCCTTGGGCGACGTCCAGACGCCCTGCTTTCTCATGGATCTGCGTCTTTTAGAAGATCACGGGCGCTACCTCAAAGCCATCCAAGAAAAAGCTCAAATCCATATTCTCCTCGCCCAAAAGGCCTATAGCTACTGGCCCTCTTATCCGCTCCTCAGTTCCTATTTAGCAGGCACCACAGCGAGCGGCCTTTACGAAGCCAAGCTCGGCTTTGAGCATATGAAAGGCGACGTTCACTGCTTTTGCCCCGCTTATAAACGCGAAGATTTTGCCGAGCTTTATCACGTCACAAGTCATCTCATTTTGAATTCAGCTTCTCAGCTCGATCTTTACCGTTCTTGGCTCAAGAATGAAGGGGCCCAGCTCGATCCCAATCGAGCGCCCAAAATTGGACTTCGCCTGAACCCCGAAGTGAGTACCGCCGAAGTCGCGCTCTATGATCCTTCTGCCAAAGGCTCTCGCCTGGGCATCACCCCAAAAGTTTTTGATCAGCAAGGCCTTTTGGAGCGTCTCAAAGATCCGAGCGGCGATCCCAGAGGGGATGTTTCCGGCTTTCACATCCACGCCCTTTGCGAACAAGGTGCCGAAGATTTTGAAAAACTCTACCGCGGCGCTTGCGCTGTCTTTGACGAATTATTCAAGCGGGCGGATTGGATGAATTTCGGTGGCGGCCAACATTTCACCCACCGCGACTACAACCTCCCCTTGTTCTTGAAGCTCTGCCAGGAGATCCACAGCAGCTATCCTCAGGCTCAGATCTTTTTTGAGCCCGGCGAGGCCATCGTTTTAGACTGCGGCTGGCTCATCTCTGAAGTCCTAGATGTGGTCGAAAATGAAGGAAAGATCGCGATTTTGGACGCTTCGGCAGAGTGCCATATGCCCGATGTCTTAGAGATGCCCTACCGCCCGAGAGCCTTTTTGTACGCAGAAAACGAAGGCAAAATTCCAGAAACCTGCGCAGAAGAAGAGGGGCCGAATGTCTATACGCTAGCTGGCGCCACTTGCCTCGCAGGTGATCACATCGGACGCTACGCCTTTGACCAGGAACTCAAAATTGGCGATCGCATCGTCTTTTGCGATATGGCTCTTTATAGCTTCGTCAAAAGCAATCACTTCAACGGGATGCCGCACCCGCAGCTCGCCCATTTTGATGGAACAAAAGTGCACGTGAGCCGAATGTTTCGTTACGAAGATTTCAAAGCCCATATGGGCTAAACCACACAGGCTAAGCAAAAGATCCCTTAAAGAGCTTCCTTGATGAAGAAACGGAGATTTCTATGGAACACACCAAATCGATGACCGAAGGACAGCCGCTCAAGCTCATTTTGCGCTTTGCCCTTCCCCTGATCCTCGCCAACTTGGGGCAGCAGCTGTTTCAGATTGTGGATGCGGTCATTTTGGGTCAAGGTGTCGGGGTCAAAGGCCTCTCGGCTGTCGGTGCCGGCGACTGGGCCTATTTCTTGCCGCTGTGGTCTGTCGCCGCGCTCACGCAAGGCCTCGCCATCCCGATCTCTCACGCTTTCGGAGAGAAAAACCTCGTCAAGCTTCGCCGCCTCGTCGGCACAAGCGCCCTCCTCTCCGTCTTTTTCTCTCTCATATTCGTCGTCATCTTTTTACTGATCTTAAATCCCTTATTGCAAGTCCTAAATACCCCTCCCGATATTTTCCCCGAGACGAGGATTTATCTCGCCATAATGTATGTGGGGCTCCTCATTGTTACGGCTTATAACATGGCGGGCTCAGTCTTACGCGCTTTAGGGGATAGCCGCTCGCCTTTCATTGCCATCATCGTCGCTGCCATCACCAATATTGCCCTCGATAGCCTTTTTATCTTTGGCTTCCATTGGGGGGTCGCCGGTGCAGCTGCCGCAACAGTTATCGCACAAGGCAGCGCCTTAATTTACTGTCTCATTGCACTGAAGCGGATTTCTTTTTTGCAACTCGAACGCGACGATTTTCGTATCCGCTGGGATCTCATCAAAGAAGCGCTGCGCATGGGAAGCACACTTTGCATACAACACGCATTTATTGGTTTAGGTGGTATTTTGTTTCAATCGGCGATCAATCTCCAAGGCACGGCCTTCATCGCCGGTTTCACCGCCGTCAATAAGATTTTTGGGCTTTTGGAATCTTCCGCAATTTCAATGGGCCACGCGGTCACGACCTTCGTGGCACAAAATCGAGGCGCAAGAAAGCCCGACCGCATTCGTCGCGGCGTCTTGCAAAGCGCCCTCTTTTCCATCCTCGTCGCTGTTTTCATTGCTGTGATGATGTTCTTACTCGGCTACTTCATCATCTCGCTTTTTGTTGAAAAAAGAAGCGGCCAATTCGATGATGTCATGTACGCCGCCATGAATTATCTCCATGCGGTCTCCCTTTTCCTCCCCACCTTGTACATCCTTTTCATCACGCGCAGCATGCTTCAAGGTCTAGGTCAGATCGTCATTCCCTTCTTGGCGGGCTTCCTGGAATTTTTGGCCCGCGGCAGCGCCGCCTTGATTTTCTTTCCGCTTTGGGGCCCGACGGTCCTTTACTATGCTGAGCCTTATGCTTGGATCGCTGCGCTTTTAAGTCTCATCCCTGCGACGATTCTCAGTTTCCATCAAATGAAGCAAGAAAGTCTTTTGCCCTAATAATATGAGCGGCGCTTCAAGATGGGCTTTCTTCGCCCGACTCAGCGCACCGAAAATGACCACATGCCCTTAGAAATCGACCGCATAGTACAAAAGCCTTGAAAAGCAGCAAGAATGCTTTTACCTTAAAGACAACAATCATTTGAGAGGAGCTTGATCGATGATCCGCTACGAGTTTCACCAAGATCCGGACTTAACCGAGGTGGTCATTCGCTGTTACGCCCCCCAAAAGGATGTGACCTGTCTTTCGCTCGAGCGCTACGTCTCCGAACTCAATGGCCAAAGTCCAAGAATTCTCGGTATCGCAGAAGGCGAAAGCGAAGGCGGAAGCAAAGAAGCTAAATTGATCAATCTAGATGAGGTGTATCGCTTCTATACCGTTCAAAAGCAAGTCTACGCCGAGCTCAAAGATAGTGTCTGGCGTGTTAAAGCTAGTCTGAGCAAGCTTGAAGAAATCTGCTCAACCAAAGACTTCGCCCGCATCAATCAGGGCGAACTGATCAACATGAACCATGTTGACCGCTTAGATTTGTCGCTCTCAGGCGTCATCGGCGTCACCCTCAAAAACCGAACCCGCTGCTTTGTTTCGCGCCGTTCACTCAAAGCCTTCAAGCAAAAAATCGCCCTCTAAGAGCGCGGCGCTCGACTCACCGCGCAGGTCTTTGCCCTCGCGATTTCTCGCCTCACGGCCTTTACCCTCTCTGATTGTCAGACCCCTAGGTCCAAAATTTACAGTGTGCTTTTAAGAAAGGAGCATCATTATGAAACACGTTTATCATCTCATCAGTTCGGCTTGCATGGGAATCACCATCGGTCTTTTGATCAGCTTGGGCGTTTCCTCTAGCATCGGTTCGACATTCGTCCCTATGGACCCTGCTTTTTC
>JAEWGS010000108.1 GCA_023388205.1 Bacillota bacterium | reverse complement strand
GTCTTAGCTGTAGAACCTAATTGTTCTCTCAATTTGAGATCTTCAAGTTTAACGACAGCGCCATCGATCGCATAGGGCAAGGTTTTTCTCATCTTTTCAATCCAATTGATGGCGTCTAAAATGTCAGCTTCCCCTCGGCAGTGTTTTTTTCTTGGAACCACATCAAAGCCGAAGACCTCCAGTCGATCCATTCCCGCACTGTGTGTCAGGCCAAGGGATTCACTCGATTGCTGGATATTAAAAATCAAACAAGCTAAGCCGCGCTTTTGGGTCACCGCGGCATTTTTTTGTCGCAAAGAGCCCGCCGCTGCATTTCTGGGATTGGCAAAAAGGCCTTCCTGTTCAGCTCGTCCCTGCGCTAAATTTTGATCTTTGATTTGTTGATTTAGAGCTAAGAAGGACTCAAAGGGCATGTAAATTTCGCCGCGCACTTCCAGGTAATCGGGGGCCTGAGCGATGCGCAAAGGAACGCCTTGTAGTCCTTTGACATTTTCTGTGACATCTTCTCCTACAAAACCATCCCCCCTGGTTGATGCACGGAGCAGCTGCCCTTTTTCATACTCAAGAGATACAGACAAGCCGTCAATTTTAGCTTCAACAGAAAAAGTGAGATCATCTCGATCTGCAAGCGAGTTCATTCGCTCTAAACTGCGCGAAACTTCTTCGAGACTAAAGACATCTTCAAGAGACTCCATGCGGACTTGATGCGTCACTTTTGCAAAAGAGCTGTTGCGCTGTCCACCGACTCGCCGCGTTGGTGTTTGATCACTGATCCATTGAGGATCTTTGGCTTCGAGTTCCTGCAAAGCTCGATAGAGTGCATCATACTCCGGGTCGCTAACCAAACTGGAATCTTCTTCATAATAAAGGCGTCCCAAATCGCTCAGCAAAGTTCTAAGCTCCGTTTGAAAAGCTTCACTTCGGATGTGCTTTAGATTGACATGGGCGCCTTTTGGATCGTTGAGGGCCTTCTGATTTTGCTGATCTATCAGATCCTTTCGATCCTCTAGGCTTGCTTGTTGGCTTTGATGAAGTGTCGCATCAAATAGGCTGAGATTCTGTCGCGAATGAGGGCCGCTTGAAACAAGCTCTGAGCCGTTCCATAAATCGTCCCAAAAAGAGGCATCAAAAAGCTTTCGGTAACTTCTCTCATCAAGTCCGAATGTCTCCCAAATTGAACGAACACGCTGCTTCATGCTTGAATTTGCCATGGCCTTACCACTAAAAACGAGACATCTCGTCTTCGATATCTGAATATCTCTTTGACTTCCTGTTTAGTCCTCTTTAGTCCTCGATTTCGTACGGGTCAATATCTTGTAAGACTTCTTTGAGAACGGCAAGTTCATCCGCGGTCAGACCTATGCCCTTACTCATCTTGCTGTGATCCGGTGACCAATCGCGCAAATCGTACTTCGGCTTACCCCCGTTCCAAGAGACGACGTTCAACTCACGGCTCCAGCCACTTTTAGAATTCGTCGACAAGACCTCAATCTCATTCACAATTTCAAATGTAATTGGGCTCTTGGCTGCGCGTTGGGTACTTTCTTTTTTTTCGCTAGCTGCATCGGCCGCTTTCTTACTAGGCATGTGGACCTCCAATTAAATTAAAGAATGATCTTCTTTTATACCATATAAACGCAAGACGAAAGACGCAAGACGAAAGCATGGGTGCAAGAATCAGATTCAGATCTTGTATCTGTAGTTTTTGGAGGCGCTTCGGGCACATTCCAATCGCGTTTTGTCGCTTCGGGCAAAATTGAGACAATTACGAGAAAATTGGGGCGAGTTCGATTCACGAGATCAAAAGTCATTAGATCAAAAAGGAGAACTTAAGACTGGCTGGATTAGCTGAATTAGCTGGGTCAGCTCGATTCGATAGCTTCGATAGCCTCGCGTTGCTTGGCCAAACTTGAATGTCCCTTTTCAAATGGGCAGTGACTTTAATTCAAAAGATCTCGAAGACTTTTCAAAGCATTAAATTATATTGCCAAAGTCTTTGATATGATTTGAAGCTGCATTGATCAAAGGGGGGCCTGTCATGAACAACGCACAATTTATTTTTATCTTTTTGGGACTTATCGCAGTTTTTGTTTTTTCGATTTTATTAAGAGATACGTTTAGTTTTGATGTGCGTTTTTTTCGCTTTTTTCCGCTCCCTTGGATCGTTCAAAAAGATCCGGAGCCTTTACATAAGAAAGCCTTAGAGAAACTTTCACAGCAAGAAAAGCTTGATGCGGATTTTCAGGAAAATTTAGATCAGAAGATGAAAAACTCAGGCCTTAACATCTTGTTTTTTTCGGATCTTCACGCAGAAACACTTCCTCTTTCGTCGCGTCGTCTGGTCAAGCGCATAAGCCAACTGGATGCCGATTATCTGCTTTTTGGGGGCGATTTAAGTTCTGGTCCAAGCGGAATCGAAAAAGGTTTGCAAATCATAAGAAAAATTCGTAAGGCCAAAGGTGATGCTTGGATCATTGGCGTGCGCGGCAACCACGATGCTTATTTGAAGCAAGAGAGAGCACAAGCTGCGGGACTAATCCTTCTAGAGAATCAGTCTGTTTTCATTCGCGATAACGAGGGTCAGGTTTGGCAAATTGTTGGAACCTGCGATTTGCGCTCCGGTTTCTTTGACTTAGCCAAAGCGCTTCAGTCGGCCCATCCGCTTTCGCCTTTGCCCTTTCAAGACGTCCCCAGAGAGCGACGCATTTTTCTTTCGCACAACCCTGATGCCGTTTTAGAAAATCTCGCACAGTCCTGTGCTTATTTTCTCTCAGGGCACTTCCACGGAGGACAAATCCGCTTGCCCTTCCGCTTAGAGATGCGAAATCTGCGACAAGATCAACTCTGTAAACGCCACAAGATTTATGACTCGGTGTTTATCTATAAGAATATTTTGGGCTTCATCTCTCGAGGGATCGGTTGCGTCTTACTGCCTTTCCGTTTTAGAGCGTGCGCGGAGTTGACGATGATCCATTTTGACGATGCGTTCCCAGCGAAAAAATCCTAGGCCTCATCTTTTGATCTCGAATCCAGCAAATGGTGCACGGGCGTATTCAAGATGCGAGAAGCTTCTTGGGTCGCCCGATTTTCTTGCTCAAACATCGCGTTGAGCGCGAGATCCTTTTTTTGAACAATCGCCTCGTACCTTCCATCAATTTGCTTAAAGCTACACGCGCTATCTCTCAGCTGCAAGTCCATGATTTCATTAAGCCTTGCCTGAATGGGCTTTTCCTCAATCGGGAAAAGTAGTTCTACGCGACGGCTCAAATTTCTCGTCATCCAGTCCGCAGAGGACATGTAGTAAAGCGGATTGCCTCCGTTTTCAAAAATATAAATACGACTATGCTCGAGATATCGTCCGACCAAAGATTTGACCGTAATGTGCTCAGATAAACCGGGCACACCGGCACGAAGACAACAGATGCCGCGCACGATGAGATCGATTTTGACGCCCGAAGCGCTGGCTTCGTACAGTTTTCGTATCATTCCTTCATCTGCCAAAGAATTCATTTTGGCGACAATTCGGGCGGGTCGGCCTTCTTTTGCCGCCACAATTTCCCGATCGATGAGTTCATAGAACGTGTTTCTCAAATCAAATGGAGCGACGACCAAACGATTCCAGGTCTTGGGTCTCATGTAGCCAGAGAGCACATTGAAAAAGAGCGTCGCATCTTCACCAAAACTTTCTTTTGCCGTCAAAATACCGCAGTCAGTATAAAGCTTAGCCGTTTGATCGTTGTAGTTCCCCGTTCCGAGATGGACGTAGCGGCGAAGGCCATCCTCTTCTTCTCGAACGACCAAAGTGATTTTTGAATGTGTTTTAAGTCCTCGAACGCCGTAAATGACTTGGCAGCCAGCCATTTCCAATCGTCTCGCCCAATGAATATTGTTTTTTTCGTCAAAGCGAGCCTTAAGCTCAACCAAAACAAGGACATCTTTACCACGCTTTGCCGCTTCCTCAAGCGCTCTGATAATGGGCGATTGGCCACTGACGCGGTAGAGCGTTTGCTTGATCGCTAAAACTTTTGGGTCCGTTGCTGCGAGCTCGATCCATTGAGTCACAGGGTCGAAGCTTTCATAAGGATGATTCAAAAAGCGATCTCGTTCTCGAATTAAGCGAAACATGGTCTCCGCTTCTTTGAGCTGCTTCGGTTCGATGACCACGCGCTGCCCGTTTTGCTCTTCCGTGAGAAAATCCAGCGCAGGCGCCGGTTCAAAATGAGAAAAACTTTCGCTTTTCCTTATTTCAGCCGGGATGTATTTTTTGAGCTGTCCCGCAAAAGTAAAATCCAAGGGCGCATCAATCAAATAAAGATCTTTTTCTTTGACTTTGAGCGCAGACTTGAGATAGTCCACCAGTGCAAGAGAAGCCGTTGCATTGACTTCTAAATGGATTACATCACCAAAGTCACGTTCACGGATGCGTTTTTGAATTTCATCCATCAAGTTTCCTTCTGCGTCTTCACTCAAATCAAAATCAGCATCTCTTAAAACACGAAAG
>JAEWGS010000113.1 GCA_023388205.1 Bacillota bacterium | reverse complement strand
GCGTCGACCTATTTTCACCATGAGTCGGAGAATCATTATTTTTCCCATCTGCAGCAAAAGTTTCATCTGAATTTTCTGGACTGCCGCCTTCCACATTTCCTTCTTGCTGAGCACTTAAAGGATTCGCGCCCCCTCCTGCATCTTTTGCAATGAGAGTTCGAATAGGCGTCAAGGTAAACGCCAAGGCTAAGCTTCCCGAAAGAAAAACTGAAATCAATCTTTTTTTCATCACTGAGCTCCTCATTCTTATGCATAGATATGCACATTCACGTTTATGTATACTTAATTTGAATTGTAACAAAATCGAAACAAAAAAAGAAGAAAATGTCTTTTTTGAAAAAGCTTGAACTTCCTTGCGCCTTAAATCCACCCTTCAAAGGTCAATCCCAAATGAAGCTCTTGCATTCTTTCAAAGTTCCCTTATAATACTTTTTGCTTGTTTTTGCGGAAATGGCGGAATTGGCAGACGCGCAAGTTTCAGGTATTTGTGGGATCACTCCCGTGCAGGTTCAAGTCCTGTTTTCCGCACAAAGATCGACAATGGTCGATCTTTTTTTATCTCTCGTGTCACGATCGTCCACTCGGTCCTTGGCCATGCCTCGGCTTTTCAGCCCCTTTTCTAAGGAGGTTCACATGAGTTCTTCCATCTATTCGATTGGTGCACGCACACTCGTTGAACTTTTTTTGCGCCAAGGTGGACTGTCTTCTTTGACGTTTCATCAACTGAGCGCTCATGCAGGAACAAGAACGCATCAAAGTTTTTTTCGCTATATTCAAGCTTTGACACAAAATGCCGAGTATCTCAAAGAACAGAATTTGTCTTGTCTCGTGCATCTCAAGGACTTGTCCATTCAGGTGAACGGACGGGCAGATCTCTTGCTGCTTCCACAGAATTTAGATTTTTCAAATAAGCAAGCTGACACTGTCGATCTTGAGACGATTTGGGAAGAAAAACCACAAGTTTTTGACCCGAAAGAGCCCTTTGCGCTCCCGTTCATCATTGAAGTCAAAACGGCTCATATGCCGATAGAAGAAATGCCTGATCCCGGTCCGAAAGTTCACTGGGGACAAGCTTTGATCTATGCGGCCATGCTCTATCTCACGCGTCTTGAAGCACTTTCTCTCCGACTCAGCCCCGAAAACGCTTCTTTGAACGGCACACCTTCAGCCCCGAAGATGACGGCCTTTGATTGGCTCGAAATCAAGGCGAGCAAAGAAATTAAACAAGAAGAGATTGAACGCCTCATTGAACGCTATTCTTTATCTCAACTTCAAATCCCGTACGCTTTAGCCTACGTATCTCAAACAGATCTCAGCTGTCGTATTCGCTTTCGAGAAATTAGTTTGAAAAATCTCGCTCATTTTTTCTTTGACCTCATCGATCGTTATCGGCAAACCGCTTCGAATGAAATTCAGTATTTAACTAAGCGTGACCAGTCTATTCAAGAACTCAGTTTCCCCTATCAAACGCTCCGAGACGGACAAAAAGAACTCATGCTTGACGTGCTTAGATCCATCCGTGAACGTTCGACTTTTTTGGCCGAATTGCCCACAGGTACCGGCAAAACTTTAGCTGCGCTCTTTCCTTCAATCAAAGCCTTGCCCACTCAAAGCAATGCTAAGGTTTTTTATCTCACCGCCAAAACGTCCACACGCCATGTTGCAGAAGAAGCCTTGAAGCAGATGAGAGCACAGGGTCTTTTCCTTCGCTCTCTCACGCTCACGGCCAAAGAGAAAATTTGTCTCGCACCTGAGATTTACTGTGATCCTAGGATTTGTCCTTATGCGCAAAACTATTATCAGCACTTACCGGAAGGGATTCGAGCCTTGCTGCCCCAGTTGTCTATCTCTGCTGAGCAATTACAAGAAATTGGCGAAAAGCATCAGCTCTGCCCTTTTGAATTGGGTCTGGATGCCTCACTCTTTTGTGATGTCATCATTGGCGACTACAACCATGTTCTCAATCCGCGCGTGCGCATTGATCGGTTTTTCAATCAAGGGCGCGATCACCACATCTTGCTTTTTGATGAGGCCCACAACCTAGCTGAACGCAGTCGAGATATGTTTTCCGCTGAACTCAAAGCAAATGAATTTGCTGAAGTCTTAAATCAGGCTGAACACTTACCTGAAACTTTTGTCGCGCAACTTAAGCGAATTGAACGCTGGATCCAACACTGGGCAAAAGCCCTTATTGAAGAGCAAATTGATCTCGTTCTGCCTAAGCTCGATGAAAACTGGGCTTCGTGTCGTCGCCTCGTCACACCTCATTTTTGTGCCGTCATGGGCCAAAGTGACGTCTTAAATCAGCATCTTCGTGAGCTGATTAAACTTGGCAGATCCTTGTTTGAGTTGGATATGGACCCGACCTTACGCCGTGCACTATTGACGCTCTATAGTTCTATACGCTTTTTCTTGCGCGTCTGCGACGACTACTGGAATGAGAGCTATATTTTCGCGCTCAAAGCCAAAGGCGATCAATGGCATATCAAATTGATTTGCCTGGATCCCAGTCGCTACGTTCAGTCGGCTTATGCACCTGAGCATACCGCGGTCTTTTTTTCTGCGACGCTCAGCCCCTTGTCCTATTACAAAGCCAGTTTAGCGCCGAGCGATTGGGTGCGCAGTCTACAATTACCCTCTCCTTTTCCGAAGGAAAATCTGCACACCCTAGTCTATACAGGAATTAAAACAACTTATGCGTCTCGCCAGGCAAGCAAGGAGCAGCTTGCAAAAATCATCTTGGAGGTCGTAAAGACCATCCAAGGGCATATTCTGGTCTATTTTCCATCTTTTGCCTACATGAAAATGGCAGAAGAAGCCTTACGCCTTCAGGCCCCTCAACTTCGCCCCCTGTGCCAAAAACCTAAGATGACCCGCCGTGATGTCCAGCATTTTTTGAATCATTTTAGCGAAAGTCAAGGAACAGAGCCCCTGTTAGGCTTCGCGGTCCTCGGTGGACTTTTCGGCGAAGGCATCGACCTTTCAGGGCGCGCTTTAGACGCGGTGGTGATTGTCGGCGTTGGCTTACCTATGATTTCTCCCGAACGGGATCTCATGCGTAGCTATTACGACAGTAAAGAAATGGACGGATATTTTTTCGCCTATCTTTATCCGGGCTTCAAAAATGTACTTCAAGCAGCTGGCCGCTTAATCCGAAGTGCAGAAGATACGGGGCTTTTGTTACTTTTAGACGAACGCTTTGGTCAAGAAGTCTATCGAGATTTATTCCCGGATCACTGGCAGGCTCAATTTTGCGATCGTCCTTCTACCCTCGTTCAAAGCTTAAAAAAAGTGGGCGATGAACTGAGACAAACCTGGCGCTACTTGGCAACACAAAAGGGAGAAAAGCAAACAGTACAAAAACATGAGCCAAGTCCAGACCAGCCCGAAGATGAGGATCGACCCACTGCCCCAAATCTTCGCTCCTCGCTTGAGGCCGAGCCACTTGAGACCGAGCTTCTTGAGGTCAAGCCGCTCGAAATCGAAGTGCTCGATCCCGAAGCGCTCGAGCCTGAAGCGCTCAAAACACAAAAGCTTCAAAATGAAGCAGAAACTTGGGATCCATTGTCCGATCCAATTTTTGACTTTTTAGATGATGAAACACCTTAATAAAGCACCTTAAGGATCGACTAGACGTATCAAAATCCATCAGCCGCTTTAATCTTTTTCAGCTGACCCCATGCACTCAGCTCTTCCAGAAGGCTTTGGCATCGTGAAGCAAACGTTCATGTTCAATCACTTGTTCGATAAACAGAGCCTTACGTTCCAAAATATGTTCATAGAGTAAAGTCGTGAACGCAATCAGCGTATCGGCGTACGGCCCCGAAATTTTAATCGCATAGAGTTTTTTTGCATCTGAGGTCAAAATCCAATAAAAAAGGCGCAGCTCCTTGCTGCTCAAAAAGATTTGCCTAGAAACAGCCTCTTCGCCGTGTGTGAGTTCACAAAAATCTGCGCCGCGACGAGTAAATCGCCCTTCTGACACGTCAAACACATAGGCTTTGAGCGAAGCACTAAGATCCATCTGAGATTTGCTTTCCATCAAAGGCAAAAGGCTTTCATCAAACTGAAGCGCATAACCCGTCTCCGACAAAAAACGCAGGACGAAAAGACAAAGCAAACTTTTGATGTCTCGCGTCTCGTCCTCCGCTGCGTAAAAAAAGTGTAAAAGCAAATCACAGATTGCCTCGTGGGAACTGTCGAGACTGTTTTCACTGGCGAGACTTTTGAGTAAGTCTTTGATGCCCCAAAGAATCGTCGAAATAAAGACCTGGCTTCTCAAGTGTTCAAAACAGTGAATCGGTTTCAATTCGTCAAGTTGGTATTTGCCCGACTTTTCAATGATCCAGAAGTCTGCAACGACCAAAGGTTCAACCGCATGCTTCAATTGTTTTTGCCGCACATATTTACAGAGTATCGACAGATAGCCACGCTCTTTGGTGTACACATCGATATAACGATGCTGATCTTGAAAATCGGTGTATCCAAGGATAACGCCACGCACTTGCTTCTTGTCCATAATCAAGTCAGAGAATTTCCTTTTGAATCTGCTCGAGGTCAAAGCCGTACCCGAGTTCCTTGAGATATTGATCTTTATTTTTCCAATCCTCACGCACCTTGATATGCGCCTCGAGATAGACCTTTGCGTCCAGCATTTCTTCCATTTTGTGTCGTGATTCGCTGAGAATCCGCTTCAAAAGAAGACCTCTTTTCCCGAGAATAATCCCCTTGTGCGCTGCTTTTTCGCACAAAATCACCGCGTAAATACGGCAGAGTGTGCGCTCTTGCCCGTCTTCCACAACGTCATCATTTCGATTGAGTTCTTCAAAACGTTCGATCCACACAGCGACACCGTGCGGAATCTCCTGGTGAGTCAGTCTCAGAATTTTTTCACGAATCAGTTCGGCGCAAAGCACACGCTCGGTCTGATCCGTGTAGCGATCTTCTGGATAGATGGGGGGCGCTAGCGGCAACTTGGCTTCAACTTCTTGAATCAAAAGTTCTAGCCCATCTCGCTTGACCGCTGAAATAGGAATTACGGCATCGAAGCAGCCCTCAGCCGCATATTTTGAAATGACGGGAAGCAAGTCTTCTTTGTTATTGAGCGCATCAAGTTTCGTCAAAACCAAAATCGCTTTCTTGTGGCGCTGCTTAAGTTCCGCAATGAGATGCTTTTCTGCCATCCCAATGCGATCATAGCGGCTATCAGCGAGCACCAAAAGCAAATCCGAGTGATCGATTGCCTCGCGCAAAGACTCATCCATAAAGCGGCCGAGGCGCGTATCAGGACGATGCAAGCCCGGCGTATCCGTCAAAATAATCTGTGCCTGTGGCCGATTGAGCACCGCGCGAATATTGTGCCGCGTCGTCTGCGCTTTGTGGGACGTAATCGCTAAGTGGCTACCAATAATCGCGTTGAGTAACGTTGATTTACCGACATTGGGACGACCGATCAAGGCGACATATCCGCAGCGAAAAGATGCCTCATGGTCCAAATCTTGTCCATCAAGCTTCTCGGACACCTGTGCAGGTTGGTGCGAAGGCTTCGTTTTTGAAATCAAGTCTTGAAATTGATCGCTGATGTCGACACCTTCACCATAGTTCAAATCAACAGCTTCAAAGTTTTGCACATCACTCAGATCCACGGCATCCGCTTCAAGCGCATCGTCGACGTTATCTTCTTCAAAGAAGGGCGCGTGCTCATCGGCGTGATACAGATCAATCAGCTGCAAGCTTTGCTCATCTCGTGCTTCAAGTTTGGCTTGATCCAGTAAAACACGCACATCCGGATCGAGACAAGCTCGCGTCAAATCCTCTTGCATCAGAATCTCATCTTGCAAAATTTCCATGCGCGTCGCCTCTTGGGGATGCTCATGATCATAGCCGAGCAGGTGAAGCAAGCTGTGCGTCACTAAAAAGGCGTATTCACGCAAAGCGCTGTGTCCATATTCTTGGGCCTGCTCAAGCAAGTGATCCACTGAAATCACCATGCTGCCTAATGCCAAGGCCTGCCCTTCTTCTGTTAAGAGGCTTCTGCGATCAATCAAAGAACCCACTTCGCTTTGACACCAATTCCCTTCTGAAAGTTCTTGCAAAGGGAAGCTTAAAACATCGGTCGAGCGATCTAAGTGGCGCCACTTGGCATTGAGTTCTCGAATATAAAAATCATCGCAAAGAAGCAGTTCCAGCTCGAAGTCCAGTCCTTCTCTCTCTGCATAGGCCAGGATAGAAGGCGCGGCCAAACTTAGCGTCCGTGACAATAGTCGATCGGCCACATCGCGCAAAAAGAGCAAATAGCTCCGCTCTTGATCTGCAACGCTCAAGTTTAGATCAAAGATGCTTTGATCAATCAGGTTTGAAA
>JAEWGS010000085.1 GCA_023388205.1 Bacillota bacterium | reverse complement strand
CAAACTGTGCAGTGCTTGGTGTGGTCTTGCTCAACGTCCAAAATGAATATGGTTTTGCTCAATCGCTCATGAATGCGCTCGGTGCTGGTCTCGGCTTTATGCTGGCCATTGTGATTTTTGCTGGCGTTCGTGATCGCATGGAGTCTTGTGATATTCCTGAGGGCTTAAAAGGGCTTCCGAGCACTTTGATTGCAGCATCAATTACGGCTGTATCCTTTTTGGGATTTGCAGGCCTCGTCGAAGGCTTATTCGGAGCTTAAAGGAGGCTTAACATGGATTTTTCACTTTTACTTCTTCCTGTCGGCATTGTCGTTGTCGTTGGCCTAATGGTCGGTCTAGTCCTGACCATTGCCTCCATTGTTATGGCAGTTCCCGTCAATGAAAAAGAACAAGAACTCATTGAAATCTTGCCCGGTGCAAACTGTGGCGCTTGCGGATACAGCGGATGTCAGGGCTATGCGAACGCACTTGCCGAAGGCAATACCGCCAATTGCAGCTTGTGCTCTCCCGGAGGAAAAAGCGTCGCGGCTCAAATTGCGACTTGTTTAGGCCTCAATCCTCCGACCGGTGGCCATCAATTAACCGCTGTCGTTCAGTGCCGTGGCACCTGCGACAAGACCCAAAACCGCGTCCGCTATCAGGGCGTTCATACCTGCCAAATGGCGTCTGCCCTTTTGGGTGGTCCTGGCTCTTGTCAGGAAGGCTGCTTAGGTTATGGAGATTGCGTGCGCGCTTGTCCCTACGATGCCATTCGTCTCGAAGATGGCGTAGCAATGGTGGATCCGCGCTTATGCCGCGCGTGTAAAATTTGTGTGGCTGTCTGTCCGAAACACATTATTGCGATGATTCCATTGGATAAGAAGAATGCAGTCAATCTTTGTAACAATCATGAAAAAGGTGCGCTTGCCAAGAAGCAATGTGCCGCAGCTTGTATCGGTTGTAGTCTTTGCGCCAAAAAATGTCCTAAAGATTGCATCAAGGTGGAGCGCTTTAATGCGACCGTCGATCCTGAACTTTGTGTCGGATGTCATCAATGCGTCAAAGCCTGCCCGACCGGCTCCATGCAAATGATGCCTGCCTTTGCAGTTGAAAATTTAGGTGAGGTCAAAATCAAACAAAAAGTGAGCTAATGGAGTCTCTATCAGCGAGAGTTCAGCGCTAGCAAAGAAAAATCTTGGCTAGCGCTTTTTCTTTGAGCGAATCAAACGACCCGCCAGCATGTAAGACACACCGACCAAACCCGCGTCATTCCCTAATTGAGCTGGATATAAATGAATTTCAGGAGATCTCTGGTCCGTCATCAAAGACAAATGCTTTTGGATCATCGGAATCAAGATTTGATGATACGTGAAGACGCCCCCCCCTAAAACAACATGCTGGCAGGAAAAGGCTGCGGTTAAATTAGAGATCGCCATTGCGACATATTGGCACCATTGGTCAATGGCTTTTGAGATGAGATCTTCCTCATAGCGTGCCATAACTTCGCGAAGTGTATAAGGCCGTTTGGCACTTTTGGCGCAACTTTTCACCAAAGCTCTTGATGAAGCAAGCTGTTCAAAAGATTTAAGTCGCATGCCATGACGCGTCTGAGTCCAAATCAGCATCCGCCCAAATTCGCAGGATTGACCCGAAGGCCCGTGATAAATATGGCCGTTTTGAATGAAGCTGCCACCGACACCCGTTCCAAAAGTTAAGCAAAGAAAAGAGCGCTGACTCATATGTTGACCGCAGCCTCGTTTCAATTCTCCAAAGGCCGCAGCGTTGCAATCGTTCTCTAAATAGACAGGACAGTTGAAGCGCGTCTCAAGTTGCTCTCGTAGCGGCACTTGATTCAGAAAGGATAAATTGTTCGCATAGATCACTTGCCCCAAACGCCGATCGATCACTCCGGCACTTGCCAGCGCAATTCCGTCCAAGTGCTGACCACGACTTAGTTTCTCAATCAAAGACTCAAGGTGCAGAAGAAAGCGCTCAGAATCGGCATATGGGCGCGTTGAAAAACGCCCTTGACGGATGATATTTTCACCATCGTAGAGCCCATATTTAACAAAAGTTCCCCCAATGTCTGCGCAGAATATCTTCATGTCTTTAGAATAGCAAAAACGCCCAACCTTTTAGATCAGGCGTGCTTTTGCACTAAGAAAAAGTTCTATGAAGCTTAATGCTCCATCATCACTTTTGCGTTGCGATAAGATTCAGCTAAGCAATCTGCGAGCTTTTCCAAATCAGCCTGTTGCGACTCATTGAACGTTGACAGGATCTCAAAAGTCTCACCCACTTGTTCACAACCTTTGCAAGCGAGCAAACCCTCGAGCGCCTGCTTGCCAGCTTGTCCGCCCCAACTCTTGCTGACCAAAAGTCCAAAGGGACGGTTTTGTAAATTTTCACATTGCATAAAATGAATAAAGTCCGCCATCTTGTGGTACAGATTCGTATTGTGATTCACAACGCCAAAGACCATGTTCGAATAGCGGAACAAGTCCGAAATAATGTACGTTTCATCACTATGGCTGACATCATAGAAGCGAATGCCTTTGACCCCACGATCTGCAAGCAAATTGGCTAAGCGCAAGCAACATTCTTCCATGCCACCGTACATCGAAGCGTAAACAATAACGAGCCCTTTCTCCTCTGGCTGATAGCTAGACCAAGTTTGATAATAGCTGAGCATTTTTTGCGTGATTTTTTGCTCACGATGCAAGACGCCATGCAAAGGATAAATACGCTTAATGTTGTAAGGAGAAAGCTTATTCAAAACTTTCTGAACGGAAGGCCCCTGTTTTCCCACAATATTCAGATAGTAACGTCTGGCCTCAGGCAACCAATATTCATCGTAATTCACCTCATCAGACCAAATATTACCGGAAATGTAATTGAATGAACCAAAAGCATCTGCAGAAAAGAGAATTTGGGCGTGATGATCATAGGTGAAGAAAACTTCTGGCCAATGCACGAGAGGCGCCATAACAAATTCCAGCTCATGTTGACCAAGATTTAAGCGATCGCCTTCAGCAATGAGCAACTGGCGCTCTGGGAAATTTTCCCCACGGAACTGTTTCAAAAATTGGAAGGTCTTTGCGTTCCCGACAATCTGGCAATTCGGGTAGCGCTGCATCAGTTGAATGACGCCAGAACAGTGATCCGGCTCCATATGTTGAATGACAATATAATCCAAGTCACGTCCATTTAAGGCGACCTCGACAGACTCTAAAAACTGCAGCAAAATGGAGCTATCCACCGTGTCCATCAAGCAAGTCTTTTCATCTCGAATCAAAAAGGAGTTATAGCTGACCCCGTTATTCAAGGGAATCATATTTTCAAAGCGAGATAAACGCATATCGCTCGCGCCTACATAATACACATCCTGCCCTAGATCACGTACTAAAGACATAAAAACTCCTCTTAATAAAAATCTATCAAATTCTATCACGTGAACGCGAAAGGAATTAAGATGCTGCTCACTTTTTCTAAAAAAAGAGAAAGAAACCCAGGAGAGTCCTTTCTCTTTTGGACAGCCTAGACAGGCTTGTTCAGTTCTTCTTAATGAGCGTTCTGCTTATGGTACTTCTTAGCGGCGAAGAGCAGAGCAAGTAGACCTAAGCATAAGTAAGCGATGAACGGCATCGTCTCACCCGTTTGGGAGATGGGCTGCGTACTCGAAGGCGTGGCCGATTCTTCCCTTTGCGTCGTGGTCGTGAGCTCGGTCGATGCTTCTGTTTGTGTCGTGGTCGTGAGCTCGGTCGTCTCAGAAACCTTTGTCTCTTCGCTGCCCTTTGGAATCACTTCGTAAGTGACTTCTTTAGTGACTTCAGAATCATCTGGGTAGGTCACCTTGATGGTGATTGTATGTTTTCCAGGTGTGAGATCTGGATCGCCGACGAAGGTGACCTTGGTGCCCTCAGGCAAATCTCCGTAGTTTTTCACGAAGCTCGTCGGGTCTAAGGGCTGACCCTCTTTGACGGTCACATCCTGGAAAATCGGTGGGAATTTCTCTGACTGCGGCTTAGGCACAACAGTGTAAGTCACTTCTTCTGTTACCTTAGATCCGTCTGGATAGGTCACTTCGATGGTGATCTTGTGGGTGCCCGGGGTGAGATCAGGCTCACCGACGAAAGTAACTTTGGTACCTTCAGGTAAGTCCCCAAAATTCTCGACAAAATCTGTCGGATTTAAGGGTTGACCTTCATTGATGGTCACTTGCTGGAAGACTGGTGGTGTTTTCTCCGCGTCAGTTTTACCATTGAGGGCTTCACGCGCTTCAATGA
>JAEWGS010000083.1 GCA_023388205.1 Bacillota bacterium | reverse complement strand
GTTTACTGTTTAAGAGCTTTGCGATCGCCAAAGATCATTTTGATGACTAACCCGCTCATTATAGTGTTTCACACGGTATCCAAAAAGTATTTCACATGCTTCTAAAGGAAAAGCCTCCAAGATGATGCCCTGTACGAGACCTTGCATGAGGCCCTGTACGAGACCTTGTACGATACCTTGTACGAGGCCGCCAGCTGAATGCCTTTCGCCCTCAGTCGTTGAGTTGGGTCAGGCGCGGCCTGAAGCTGCTTTGCCTCACTCTATTTAGCGGAGCTCTCCCGGAAAAACACCTGCTTCTTGCAAACCCGGAAAACCTTGCTGACGCATGGCTTCATAAGCTACGATCGCCACCGAATTACTCAGATTTAATGATCGAATATTTTCTCTCATCGGAATACGGATACAGCGCTCGGGGTGAGCCATCAGCAAAGGTTCAGGCAAGCCTTTGGTCTCCTTGCCAAAAATAATCAAGGCATTTTCGGGGTATTTCACTTCTGCATAATTGTATTGAGCCTTAGTGCTCGCATAAAAAATCGCGCGGTCTTGCTTCGCCAACAAAAGCTGATCAATAGAATCCCAAAGCTCTAAATCAAGATCAAACCAATAGTCTAATCCCGCACGCTTCAGCTGCTTATCATCAATCGAAAAGCCCAAAGGTTCGATCAAATGAAGTTTCAACCCCAAAGCTACGCAGGTTCTCGAAATATTCCCTGTATTCGCCGGAATCTCGGGCTCATGCAAACAAATTTCAATGGCCATCTTTTTTCCCTTTTACTTTTTTTAGATCTCTTCTTCGTAAGATCCGCTTCCTTTAATTTCTTGTCTTAACTTTATCTGGCGTCCTGCTCTCAGTTCTTTATACGGGGCGAAAAGTCCTCTGATCCCCCAACGCGCCTTTACATTTTTGAAGCTATTCACCGCGTTCTTGCTCATCTTGCCGCTGCTTTGCAATCGCCAAAAGCCTTTTCATCCTCGTGTTGACTGCGCCTTTTTGTAGCGGCGGATCAAAGAGCGTCCCTAAATCCGAAAGAGAAAATTCAGGGTGCGCCCATCGAAACTCAGCGAGCCGTTTGACCTCTTCATCCAAATCTTCTAAGCCGCCGTGGTCTTTCAAAAATTGGATCGCCTGAATTTGCTTTTGCGCGGCCTGAACCAAACGCTTCGCATTCGCTTGATCACAATTCACCGCGCGGTTCACTGTATTTCTCACGTCCCGCTCGACGCGGATTTCTTCATATTTTAGAAGCGCTTTTGCCGCACCCAAAGTCTCCAAAAACAAAGACACAGAGTCTCCGCCTCGAATCGTCACCACGTCGGCCTGATTTCTCACCCAATAGTGCGCTTGAATCGAAAAGTGCTCGAGCGCTTGCTTCAAATAAGCCACCCAACCTGGAACGGTCGCCAAAAGCTCCACCGAATAGCCGATGTTCGGATCTAAGATCGAACCAGAGCAAATCAAAGTCGCCTGCAAAATCGAACGCAACTCGGCTCCACTGAGCTCTTGCATCGCTTCTCTTACCGCGCCTTTTTTGGCGTCGTAGCCAAACGCATTGTCCATCTGTTTCAAAATCCGCTGCCGGGCTTTGGGGTCCACCACAGTTAAACTGCTACAAGTCGGATGACGACGTAGCTTGAGCGGATACTTGCCCATCAAGGTCAAAGAACGACGCATCAAATGCAACTGGGCACACGTCGCACAACGCACAGACACTTGCGTTTGCGTTGGCTTTCCTTGAAACAAAAAAGACGCCAGCATCAAAAAGCTGGGCTCATAGCGCTCCCAGATCATCTCTTCATATTCACGCTCAAGTTCCTGTTTTTCGCCTGAGTAAATCACTTCGAGCGCCTGAGTAGCCACCTCAATGACTTCGGCTTTGACTTCTTCTGAAAAACTCATGAGCTCACCGGTCCTCAGCTTTAGCGCTTTCGGTCAAGTCGAAATCCCCCATCAAACGCAGCTCGCGTTCCAAAGAAACACCGAAAGATTTACGAACAGTCTTTTGAATCAATTCAACCAAATCAAGAACATCCTTGGCACTTGCATTTGAATGTGGATTGACAATAAAGCCCGCATGTTTAGTCGATACTTCAGCGCCACCCACACGGGTTCCTTTGAGTCCCGCATCCATAATCAATTTGCCTGCAAAGTAACCTTCCGGGCGCTTAAAAACAGAACCCGCACTGGGATATTCAAGTGGCTGAGACGCCGTACGTCTCGCCTGATAATCCGCCATCAGTTGTCGAGACCGTTCGACGTCCCCTTGGCGCAAAACCAGCGCTGCCCGCGTCATCAAAGTCCCCGTCTTCATGAAATAACTGTGCCGATATCCAAAATCCAAGTCCTCGCCACAAACGAGGCAGGGCTCAAAAGGCGCCTTAAGACTCAGGCCCTCAGCTGCAAAAATCACCTGGTCCATCGTTCCACCATAGGCGCCGGCGTTCATGTAAGTCGCGCCACCAAAAGAGCCCGGTATACCGCGGGCAAATTCCAGACCGCTTCGGCCCGCTTCGGCCGCCCACTCAGACAGATCTGCCAGCGCAATACCAGCTTCGACCCAGTAGATTCCGTAGTGCGCCTGGATCAGTTCTTCGCTTTCGCCGTACCAGGCTTCAAGCTCTTTTTGATGCGAGGTTTCATCCAGATCGTCGAGGCCAAAGGGTGCTTGAACCAGCCACTCAGGTTTACGCTCGTCATCTTCTTCAAGCAAACCCGACATATAGCCTTGTTTTCGCCTCAAATTATCTTGACGGGCACAGGCCAAGGCGGCTTCTTTGAGCTCAGGAGTCAATTGCGCATCATCCCAAGCGACAGGTGTAATTCGGGCAAAATCTGTTCCAAAATGCAAGGTCAAACCGCGAAGCCCTAAGTCAGAAACAAGCACGTTCGATCCTTTGCCTAAAACATGCACATCTAGACTCGCGTGAGCGGCCGTCTGAAGCACAGAATACAGTTCTTCAATACTTTTGACCGAATAAAAATAATCCGCAGGTCCACCGATATGAAAGCTCGTCCACTCTTTGAGCGGCACCTGTCGTTGAATTTCTATGCCTTTTGCAAACGTCGTTTCCTGATGCTGATCTTCTCTATTCACCGAGCTCTAACCCTTCAATCTTTATCCTGAGCGCAGATCTCTTTTGTTTGCGCTCACCTTCATTTTGCGTCTCTAAACAGCTAAAGCGCTCGACTTAAGCGCTAAAGCGTTGCAACTAAAGCGCTAAAGCGCTGCGACGCTCCACCTTGGAGCACCGGCTTTATCTTAACGATTCCCCTGAAACAGGCGATCCGTCAAAGCTTTCGCAGCGTTATAACCCATCTGTTTTTGACGGAAATTGATCGCCGCCACCTCTGCAATAATGGCCAAGTTACGCCCAGGGCGCACAGGGATGGTAATCGACGGCACCTGAATGCCCAGAATTTCCGTCGTCTCTTCGTTCACACCCAAACGCTCATAAACTTTATTCTCGTCCCAAAGCTCCAAATTGATCACAAAATTAATCGAATCTTGCATTTTGACTGAAGACACGCCGTACATTTCCTTGACATCCAAAATGCCAATACCGCGAATCTCGATCAAATGGCGAATAATTTCAGGCGCACGACCCACCAAAGTTGTATCTGAGACACGACTGACTTCCACCAAATCATCCGCAATCAGACGATGCCCGCGCTTAATGATCTCCATGGCCGTCTCACTCTTACCGACGCCGCTTTCGCCCAAAATCAAAATGCCTTCACCGTAGATCTCGACGAGAACCCCATGCAAAGTCGTCCGCGGCGCCAATTCCACGTTGAGATATTTAATCAGAGAAGACATAAAAGTCGATGTGGCCTCATGTGTCCTCAAGATACTGACCTGATAACGCTCACTCGCCTGACGCATTTCCTCAAAGACTTCATGATTTCTCGAAATAATCAAGCAAGGAATGCCGCGCGAAAAAAGCGCCTCTAAGCAATTGTAGCGTTCCTCCCTCGAGCAGCGCTCCAAGAAGGCCATCTCCATATTGCCAATCAACTGGATCCGATCCGCGCCAAAATGCTCAAAATATCCTGCCAACTGCAATCCTGGACGTGTCACATCCGCGACCGTAATCAAGATATCTTCCGCATTTCCAAAATGCGTCACTTCTTCGAGGTCAAAGTCTTTGATAATCGTTTTCAGATTGACGTTCGCCATGTCTCCTCCGCCTCAACTTTGAGTCTTGTTCTCAACGTCTACTATTGTACGCCAAGCAGAGCTCAATCGGGTTACGCCTCAGGCTTGAAGCGCTGTCTTAAATGATCTTTCCATCAAAATAAAAAAAGCTGCGCTCAAATACTCGAACTCAGCTTTTGAAATGTCTGGACCGATATAAATCTTTGTTTTCTGTCTTCATCCGAAAAAGTCCGGCTTCGCTTCATCGAGTGTATATGTATGTTGGGCTATCCACTGGTTCAACTTGATTGGTATCCATAAGGAATATATACCTATAGTCACAATGGCTAATAAGTACCACTTGATATACTTGCGAAAAAGCTCCGTGCCTTTTCCATCAAAATAGAGGCGACGGCCAGAGACAACCGTATGCTCTATTTGCCATTTCATATACATGCAATAAGCCCATGGATAAGCTAGACCCAATGTAATCGACGTGATGATAACGGCAAAAATGAAATATCCAATATGCTCAGGTACAGTCCCATCAAAATAAGAATCCCGCATATAAAGCCCCCTCCTATATAGATGGTATTATACTTAATCTTACTCTTTGTACAAACCTAGCACGGCAAGACTTCGTTTTTTCAGCGAGAGGGCGATACGGCTTCACCTTTTATTTTCAGTTCCAATAAGGGAGGAGCTGATCGAGGCGGTTTTCGTAAGGCGTCAAGAGATGTTGCATGCGTCCTGCGATTTGTTCAGCCCGAGATCCTTCGACTTCAAGCTGAGGCAAAATCAACTGGGTCAACGCAAGCTTCAAGCTGTCTGCTTCCATCAGTGTTAAGCGATCTTCACGATCTTTCTTTTCCCATTCAATCAGACGACGGCGAAGCCAATGTCTGAGCAAGCGTTCAACTTCCTCTTGCCCTTGCGTTCGAGAAAAAAGGCTCTGCAAAAAGACGTGGTAATAAAGTTGTTTGGCCTGCGATTTTTCATAGTCTTCATGCCACTTTTGGATCAGGGAATCAAAGATCTCTGATAGGCTCTTTTCGGCTTCGCTGTGATCTAAATGCGCCTCTAAGCCATGAATCAAAAGCCACGGTAAAGCCTGTAGTTGATCGTGACTCAATTCACTTGCGTCCAGCCACTTTTTAGCTTCTTCTGCCCAAAGCTGATGTATCACTCGTTTCTGTGCTGGCGTGAATAGCTCGGGATCAGATAAATCCAAAAAGTCTTCCACATAGCGCTCACAAAATCCCGCCAGTTCACGAGGAGCGTGTTCAAACGTGCCTTTTTCAATTTGCCAAGAGCTGCGACTTGCATGCAGTTGGCTCAAAAAAGCCTGAGCCAAAAAAGAGGGGAAACCCAAATCCAGATTCTCGCGGATCCAAGCTTCACGTTCAGAGCGATCAGCTTCAAGATACATCGTATGAAAGACCTGTTTAGTCCCGAGTTCTTTCGCTTTTTCAGCCATACCAGAGGCGAGAAAAGATGCTTGCAAAGGCTCTATCATTCGATCCAAACGAAGAGCTGCCGGATTCGCTTGAAGAAACGTCCTCGCCTGATCACGCGCTTTTACAAAATGAGAAGACCAATCCAAAAGGGACTCGCCCTCTAGATCTTTGATCTGTACCGATCCAGCTGAATCCAAAAAAGAAGCAAAAAACAGCCTGGCCATATCGATGCAAAATGCCTCATCTTCGATAAATACGCGGTGCCACAACTTATGAATGCAAGGGAAGGCTTCATCTTGCAAAGCATGAAAGCTCAGTAAAAACCGCCAGCTTTCATCCAATGACAGATCCTCTAACTGACGAAAAGCTTCGGGAAAGACAGCACTTGAGCCGGATAAGTCTTCTTCCCATTGAGCGAGGAAGCTTTCAAAATCTGGAAAGGGTTCATCGTTAGCTGCAGCGCTTTCAAAAAGTAAGGTGAAGCCCTGAACGCAAGCATCCACTTCTTTCGAAAATACTTGAGCCAAGTGAAAAAGGTCTTTCATTTCATCGCCCTCTCATCATCTTATTTAGAGATATCTAAATAAAAGGTAAAAAAAAAAGGACATTAACTGTCCTTAGGCACCATCCAGATTCGAACTGGAGAATAAAGGTTTTGCAGACCTCTGCCTTACCACTTGGCTATGGTGCCAAGTTCGGAGAGATCCAAAAAATGAGCGGGATACGAGATTCGAACTCGCGACTTTCACCTTGGCAAGGTGACACTCTACCACTGAGTTAATCCCGCGCTTGCTCTCCGAAACGCTTGATCATTTTATTTAATGGTCTTGAGTTTGTCAAGACTTTTCTTTGACCTCGGCGCCGAGAACTTCACTATTAAAACATCCGCTTTTGAAATTGTCAAGAAAAACTCAAAGGTCCGATGGCGTAAAGTTTTGGTAGGTAGAGGGGTCCATCTCTTTTCAAACGGTTCTGTCTGTGCTAGATCATCTAGAACCTTCTCCCTTCCGTGATATTCAGGAAGAGCAGTCGTCTCGTGCTGAC
>JAEWGS010000097.1 GCA_023388205.1 Bacillota bacterium | reverse complement strand
GGGCTGAGCCTTGCTGCCGTGGGGCTGAGTCAAGGCGGAAGCCGCAGAGAGCGAAGTGACGGAAGCCGCAACGGGCATCGTTTTTTTAGCTTTTTTCTTCATCTTCATAGGACTTTAGATTTTATCGAAAAAAAAGACTTTCATTTTTGTTTTTGTTCAGTTAAACTATCTATCCGTTATGTGGCCCTATGGTCAAGTGGTCAAGACGCCGCCCTCTCAAGGCGGAATCACGAGTTCGACTCTCGTTAGGGTCAAAAGCTACTCAAGTTTGAGTGGCTTTTTTTTCGTCTTTTTTGGGTGTTTCTTGTGTGGTGAAAGCTCGCGCGTACGCTAGATAGCTGCGGGATCCAGCTTGCTGAACGCACACGTGCGCTCGAACATGAGTCTGTCCTCCGCTCACATAGATACAAGTCTGTAGCTTACGTACATGTGCTCGCTCTCGTTGAAGAGAGGACGGGCAAAAGGCGACGGGCGTGCTACTATGACAGTCTAAGAAAAATGAAGTCGGATTGAATTTAAGGCGTGAGGTGAAAGTCAGCTCTCGGATTGCCGAGAAGCGTCAGCTCGGGCCGCCGAGGGGCGCCAGCTCGGGCCGCCGAGGAGGGGAGCGATCGACACAGCTTTAGGCGATCGCGTCACCTAGCTGCCGACGAGCTGAGACCAAAGACGAAGCAAAGACGAACGAAGAAAGAGGCGATGAGATGAAGCGTGTGATCCGTATTCGCGGAGCTAGAGAACACAATTTGAAGAATGTGAACATCGATATCCCGAGGGATCAACTGGTTGTACTGACGGGTCTTTCTGGCTCGGGCAAAAGTTCTTTGGCCTTTGACACAATTTATGCAGAAGGGCAAAGGCGTTATGTTGAGAGCTTGTCTGCTTATGCGCGCATGTTCTTGGGACAGATGCAAAAGCCGGATCTGGATAGCATTGAAGGCCTTTCTCCTGCGATTTCCATTGATCAAAAGACGACCTCGCACAATCCGCGCTCGACGGTGGGTACGGTGACTGAAGTTTACGATTACTTGCGCCTGCTTTTTGCCCGTGTGGGACAGGCCTATTGTCCAAAGTGCGGTCGCCCAATCGAACAACTTTCTTTGGATCAAATCGTAGAGCGTATTGAGGCGCTGGGAATCGGCACAGCCATGATGCTTTTGGCGCCGGTGGTGCGCGGAAGAAAAGGAACGTATGCAAAGCTTTTTCAAGACTTTGTCAAAGAAGGCTTCATGCGTGTGCGTGTGGATGGCGAGATTTATACGCTAGATCAAGTTCCTAGTTTAGATAAAAATATCAAGCATGATATTGAGCTTGTGGTCGATCGCTTAATCTTAAAAGAAGAAACGCATGCGAGACTCGCCGACTCCACAGCGACGGCGTTGAAATACGGCGGTGGCCTCTGTTTGGTCAGCTGCAGACACAAAGACGCGAAGGGGCAAGAGTCTTGGACGGATCAGCTTTTTTCTGAGCACAACGTGTGCCCGCATTGCAATGTGTCCCTGGGGGATATTACGCCGCAACTTTTTTCTTTTAATAATCCGCACGGAGCTTGCCCATCGTGTACGGGCTTGGGACAGTTTGATGAAATTGATCCTAAGGCGGTTGTCTCACAGCCGATGCTTTCGCTCAACGAGGGGGCCATCACGGTTCAGGGCTTCAATATTGCAGATCCGACGTCATGGACGCATAGCTTTATCGCCTCTCTATCGGAATATTATGGTTTCTCGATGGATACGCCTTGGGAGGAACTCAGTGAGGATGCGAAGCATCTAGTCCTTTTTGGCAATGACAAAAAAATCCCTGTGGATACGTCCAATTCACGTTACGCACGCAAAAAAAATTATAAAGCGAAGTGGCAAGGGATCATTCCTGGAATGAAAAAGCGACTCAAAGAAGGGGTGGCGAGTGAGACCTACGCAGATTACATGATGGTGCATACCTGCGACCAGTGCCATGGGGCGAGGCTGCGACCTGAGGCTTTATCCGTGCGGATCAACAACAAAAATATCGCTGAAGTGTGCGAGTTGCCGCTCAAAGAACTCAAGGATTTCTTGGAAGAAGCGCAGCACCAGGTGACAGACATGCAGCAAAAAATTGTCGCCAAAGTTTTTGACGAACTCGAAGGGCGGCTCAAGTTTCTCATCGATGTTGGCTTGGATTATATGAATCTCGGTCGGGCTTCATCGACCTTGTCTGGGGGTGAGGCGCAGCGCATTCGTCTGGCCACTCAGATTGGCTCTGGACTGACGGGCGTGCTTTACATTTTGGATGAACCGAGCATCGGCTTGCACCAGCGGGACAACGCGAGGCTTTTGGCGACGTTGAAACACCTGCGGGATCTTGGGAATTCGGTGCTGGTGGTCGAGCATGATGAAGAGACGATGGGGGAAGCGGATTTTATCATCGATATGGGTCCTGGCGCAGGCGAACTAGGGGGCGAAGTGGTTGCCAGCGGTTCTTATGATGAACTTTGCGAGAACAAGGCGTCTTTGACGGGGAAATATTTGAGTGGCCGTGCGCGCATTTATATGCCGCAGCAGCGCCGTAAGCCTCGCGCTCATTGGATCGAAGTGATCGGTGCTCACGAGAATAATTTGAAGCATTGTCATGTCAAAGTACCGCTTGGCGTTTTGACGTGTGTGACTGGGGTTTCAGGATCTGGGAAAAGCTCCCTAGTCAATGGGATCTTGTTGCGGCGTATGCAGGCTGAACTCAACGGAGCGAGGCAGCATGATGGCCATTGTGAAGCGATACACGGCGTGGAATATTTAGACCGAGTGATCGCGATCGATCAGTCTCCGATTGGGCGAACGCCGCGCTCTAACCCAGCGACTTACACCGGTGTTTTCACTTTGATTCGTGAGCTTTTTGCAGGTAGCAACTTGGCGAAGCAAAGAGGTTATGCACCCGGGCGCTTTAGTTTTAACGTCAAAGGCGGGCGCTGCGAAGCTTGTGGCGGCGATGGCGTCAAAAGAATTGAGATGCACTTTTTGCCCGATGTGTATGTCACTTGTGATGTGTGCCACGGTGAACGATACAACCGTGAAACGCTCGATGTGACTTATAAAGGAAAGAATATTTCCGAAGTACTCAATATGACGGTCACGGAGGCTTTGGCCTTTTTTGAACACGTACCTAAGATTCGCACTAAGCTTCAGACTTTAGAGGATGTGGGCTTGGGCTACATTCGTCTTGGGCAGCCGAGTACGCAGCTATCGGGCGGTGAGGCGCAGCGCGTGAAGCTTGCCAGTGAGCTCTCGCGGCGATCGAGCGGCAATGACTTTTATATTTTGGATGAACCGACAACGGGTCTGCATATGGATGACGTCCGGCGCTTGATCGACATTTTGCAGCGCCTGGTCGATGGGGGGAATACGGTCCTTGTGATCGAGCACAACCTCGATGTGATCAAATGCAGTGACTACATTATTGATCTGGGGCCTGAAGGCGGGGCAGGTGGCGGTCAGGTGATCGCGGTCGGCACGCCGGAGGAGGTGTCTGAGTGTTCGGCGTCATACACAGGTCACTATTTGCGTGCCTTGATTGCCAGAGAGCGTTTGCGAGATGAAAAAGAGGGATGTTTGAGCTCGGAGGATAATGGGGCTGATGTGGCGGAGGCAGCAGGGCGCGACGGTGAGGCGCCAGGACGCGATGGCGAAGCACCAGGGCGCGGCGATGCAGCACTAGGCCACGACGATGCAGCGAAGCCTTTAGCCTCATCAAAAGATCAAAAGAAAGAGAAGCCCCTGAAGAAAAAACAGAAACGATCTTTGAAATAAAGGGCGCATCTCAACAAATGAATCTGAATAAAGTGTGAAAAGATCATAAATTGCGCGAGATGTGGCCGCATGAGGTCGCAGACTGTGATTTAATACATCGTGAGTTTGACATTGTCTTTCTTTGACTTTGAAGGAAGAGCAGGAAAAGGCTTAAGGTGTGTTATTGGAACGGGCAAGATAACAGAGCTTGGTGTGACGACTGAGTATGGAAAGACGCTTGAACCAACGGCATAGGACAGAAATTTAGGAGTAGAGAGCCACGATGTTGAAATGTGAAGTCTGCGGTAAAAACGCCGCGGTGATCTATGCAATTTCTCAGGATCCGAGTCAGGCGAAGCGGACGCTGTGCTTGACTTGTGCTTTGAAGCAAAAAGAACAGGGTATGCAAGGGATCGAGCAACTGCTGGCGGCACAAGGCGTCACGCCGGAAAATGCAGCGTCGATTCAAGCGAATATCAATGATGCCATGGAGGCCTTTGAAGGACAGGGCCATCCTCAAGATCTATTAGAGCAGATGATGCAAATGGGGCTGAATCCAGAGCAAGAGGCTTATACTTTGGCTGATTTTGCGAGGCAGCCTTCTCAGGGTTCAAAAGAGGATGAAGCGTCGATGCGCGATCAGGCTTTGGATCGTGAAATTGATGCGAGGCTTGCGCAATTGCGCTTAGAGCGCCAAAGACGCATGGAGGAAGAAGCGCTGCAACACAGTGCGCCATTTCTAGATGATGTGTTGCTTCCTTTGCCCGAGGAAGGGACGACGGATCAGGGGGCGGCGAAAGTTCAGAAGTCTGGGGTTGAAATGGCTTCTTCTGGAGCGTCTGCACAAGCTTCTGCTGAGTCAAGCTTGGACAAAGCCGCGGCAGATAAGGCGGTTGCAGACAAAGAAGCAGATAAGGCGGCAGACAAAGCGGCAGCAGACAAAGCCGCGGCTGGCGGAGCGAGGTCGGAGGACGCAGCGCTTCAAGGATCAGTCGAGCAGAATGAGGTGCGCCCCGAAGCCAAAACGGCTGATGCGCCACAGGCGGAAGCCAAAGGCGAAGCCGATCAAGTCGTGCATCAGGCGGATGAGGGCTCAGTGCCAGAGCAAAAATATGCCAAGGAAGATGAGAAGGACAGGGCTCAAGAAGATTTTGGATATGGCGACCAGGGGCTTTATCTTGTCGGTGCGGCAAGAGGCGGAAAAGATGGGGACGATGCGCCAAACGACTGGAGCCGTGAATCGGGACAGGAGTTGATGCACACTCAGGCCAAGGACAATGGTCAGTCAGATTCAAGCGATGAACAGCCCTCGAAGAAACGCTATAAATTTTTGGATCAGTTTGGTCAGAACCTCAACGATCGCGCCAAAGTGGGCGCTTTGGATCCTTTGGTGGGTCGTGAAGAAGAACTGAGCCGTGTGATTCAGATCCTCAATCGACGCAATAAAAATAATCCGGTCTTGCTCGGTGAGCCGGGCGTCGGTAAGACGGCGATCGCAGAAGGTTTGGCTGCGCGGATTGTAGCTGGAGATGTTCCAGATAAATTGCTCGATTTGGAAGTCTATCTGCTCGATATGACGGCGATGGTTGCGGGCACCCAATTTCGTGGACAGTTTGAAAGTCGTATGAAGGGTTTGGTCGAGGAAGCCAAGCAGGCGGGGCACATCGTTTTGGTGATCGATGAGCTGCATAACATTATGGGCGCAGGCGATGCTGAAGGGGCGATGAACGCGGCAAATATTTTGAAACCGGCTTTGGCGCGCGGTGAGATTCGTGTGCTGGGGTCGACCACCTTGGATGAATATCGTCGTTTCATCGAAAAGGATAGCGCCTTAGAGCGACGCTTTCAGCAAGTGATCGTCGAGGAACCGTCAACGGAGGAAGCGATAGCAATGCTTGAGGGGACGCGCGCTTATTATGAGCGGCATCACCATGTGCATTTTCAGCCGGGGGTCATCGCGGAGGCGGTGCGCCTGAGTCAGCGCTATATTACACATCGTTTTTTACCGGATAAAGCCATTGACCTCTTGGATGAGGCAGGTTCCAAAGCAAATCTGGACAATAAAATTTTGGTTGAACTGCATCATTTGCACAAAGAACTTGATGAGGCCCTTGAACTTGAGCGTCGACTTTTGGAACGTGGGGCAGATGCAACACAGGATATCGAGAGCTTTTATGAGCTTCAGGCAGAGAACAAAAGTAAGATTGCACGCCTCGAATCTCGCCTCAAAGAGCTTGAAGCCCAAAATCCGCCCAAAGAAATTACTGTGGAAGATTTGGCGGAGGTCGTTTCACACTGGACGGGGATTCCTTTGGAGCGTTTGACAGAGACCCAGGTGGATCGCTTGATGAATTTGGAATCTAGGATTCATGAGCGACTCATTGGTCAAGATGAAGCAGTCAAAGCATTGGCCCGTGCCATTCGAAGAAATCGCGCTGGTCTCGGTGCGAAACGTAAGCCGGCCTCCTTTATTTTCGTCGGGCCGACAGGGGTGGGTAAGACTGAGCTCGTCAAGGCTTTGGCGCTGGTGATGTTTGACCAAGAAGATGCTTTTATTCGCTTGGATATGTCGGAATTCATGGAGCCTTATTCGGCGAGCAAGCTGATTGGGGCGCCTCCGGGCTATGTGGGCTACGATGATGGCAATCAATTTACGGAGCGCGTGAGACGCAAACCTTACAGTGTTATTTTGCTCGATGAAATTGAAAAAGCCCATGCGGACATTATGAATTTGCTTTTGCAAGTGTTAGACGAGGGTCGCTTGACAGACAATCAAGGACGTACCGTGAACTTTGAAAACACAATCATCATCATGACTTCGAATGCGGGCATGAGCCGCCGCGGTGGGGCGATGGGCTTCGCTGGATCCGATTATCAAGATTTGGAGCGCAAGGCAGAAGAGAGTTTGAGACAGCTTTTCCGTCCCGAATTCTTGAATCGTGTGGATGACATTTGCGTCTTCCAAAAGCTCAGCGAAAAAGAGCTCCGTCAAATTGTGGATTTGATGCTTGGCGATCTCAAAGCGCGTTTCAAAGAGCGCGGCATGGATTTGTGCGTTTCCGATGAAGCGAAAGATGCTTTAGCCAAAGAGGGTTACGATCCTGAATACGGTGCGCGGCCACTTCGCAAAGTGATCATGCGTCGTATTGAAGATCCGCTCGCAGACAAGGTGATTTCAGGCGCTTTGGAAGGCTGTCAACTGATTCGCGTTGCGTATGATGCGAACGAAAAAGACCCTTATCAGATCAGTTGTCAGTAATTTGGACGCGCCCCTCATGGCTCAGCGCAGGGGATATCGCCTGGTTGATTTTAGATGGCATAAAAAATAAAAAATGGCATAAAAGATGACATAAAAGAGGCGCCGAGTGCTTTGAAGCTCGCGCCTCTTAATTCATATCGCGTATCACTTTAGTCGATCGCTTTAGTCGATCACTTTAGCGAATCGATTTAGCGGATTTTGATGTGTTTCCATTTGCCTTGCCGCACGCGCCAGAGAATGAGGAAAAAGCGGATAAATTGATCGATAAAGGTGGCTGCCCAGGCACCAATCAGGCCGAAGCCGAAGGACTTGACAAAGACTGAGGCCAAAATGACACGAAGTCCCAAAATCGTGATCGTTGAGGCGAGCATGGGAAAGAAGGTATCCCCTGCCCCGCGAAGTGCCCCCGAATAAATTAAAGTGGAGGCCTGGAAGGGCTGATTAAAAGCGATGATGCGCAAGGCCATAGCTGCGTTGAGATAAACAATTTCATTATTGTTGTAACTGCGGCAAATTTGGGGCGCGAAGAAGAAAAAGATGAGCCCGAGGAAGAAGGCAACGACAGCGCCGTAACGTTGACAGGCGAGAATGGCTTTTTCGGCACTGGCGCTGCTTTTTCGTCCTAGAGATTGACCGACAAGCGCAGAAGCGGCAATGGAGAAGGCGTTACCCGGAGCAAAGCTCAAAGACAAAATATTGAGCGCGGTCTGGTGTGCGGCGTAAATGGCGGTGCCAAGGCCTGACACAATTCGGGTATATAAAATGATGCCAAGACGCATGACCAAACGTTCGCCCGCGGCGGGAATACCGATTTGGATGAGGTTGGACATGGTTTTCTTTGAAAAATGAAAGGGCTCTTTGAGATTTAAACGACAAATTTCGGCTTTATAAATGACGTGGTAAAAGAGGAGGACGCAGCTAATCACTTTGGAAAGTGCCGTACTGACCGCAGCACCGACGACACCGAGCGCAGGGAAACCGAGCAGACCATAAATTAAGATGGCGTTTCCAAAAACATTGAAACTGTTAGCGATAATGTTGACGCGCATGGGAATTCGGGTTTCACCCACACCGCGCAAGGCCGCAGACAGTGCGAAAGTCAGAGCCTGAAAGATAAAGGAGCCCATCATGATCCGGAAATAGTTTATCCCTGCAGATAGCGTGTCTGTCTGCGCGCCCATCAAAACCATGATTTCTTTGGCAAAAGCGACCCCAAGAATCGAGTAGGGCAAGGCGAGTAAAAGCGCACTCAAAATTAAGACATGCTTGATGACCGAAGAAATTTCAGAACGTCGACCTGCACCGAAATATCGGGCAATGATGGCGGTTCCACCAACGTTAAAAGCTTGGATCAGGTCGAAACCGAGAAAGAGAGGTTGATTGGTGATCCCGACCGAAGCGACGGCTGCAGCGCTCATGTGTTTGTCGGGGAGTTGGCCCAACATGATCATGTCGAGCATGCCAAAAAGCGAGGCGAGGAGCAGCTCTAAGAGCACGGGCCAGGCGAGGCCTAGGACCGCTTTGCGAGACTCCTTTGGGCTGAGCGTGGAAAGGTCGGGGGTCTCGCGAGGTTTTGGATCTTTGGCTTTTCGGATGCGTTTGGCGGATTTGAGCATGGGGCTAGAACTTTCTTTCTGTGGCTACTTTGATTTTTATTTTTTTATCGACGAATGAAATTGTAGGCCTTTTGTTTCAATTCATCATAGGCAAGGCAAAAGTTATATTTTCGGTGATGTGTAAAATTTTGCGGTCTGAGGCGCTGCTGCCGCGTGATTTGTCTGCGGCGTTTGAGCTTTGAGTGCTTGAGTCGTTTGTGCTGCGGAGCCGGGCGTTGCGCCTTGGGATTTGCGCTTTATTGAAAAAACAGAAAGGCGGAAGAGCCCCTTCTTGTGTCCCTTGTGACCCTTTCTGAGAAATTGTAAAAAAATTTGCCCCCAAAGAATGGATTGAAAAGCGACTGAGGGAGGCTGGTATAATCTCGAGTTTAAGTAAGTAAAAATGACAGTGGAGGATCTCGTTTTGCGACAGCGTCAACAGAATGATCAGCGAGAAGTTGAACCGAAGTGCCCCCAAAAAGCACCCCGGGCACAAAAAACGATGACTTTTTCGGCTTATCAGAAGCAGGAGACACGGAACATAAGGATTTGGAGTTTCCTTTTGCCGATGTTGCTCTTGGCCCTGGCTTGGGCAGCTGTGGGCTTTTTCCCACTGGGGCATAAGACGCCTTTAGTTGTCGATTTGTACCATCAGTACGCCCCCTTCCTCAGCGAAATGCGT
>JAEWGS010000109.1 GCA_023388205.1 Bacillota bacterium | reverse complement strand
GCCCACGCCTCATCCGCAGGAGAAGCTTCTCGCTGATGCAAAATCTCTGCGAGCATCTCCGGTATGTGAGCGGGCCCCAACGGAGCAAAAAAGCGTCCCTCTTCTCGCCGAGTCATTTGACAGGCGAAACGAAATTCAGATTCAGAACTTACGTGCCACATTTTAGCCTCCTAAAACTTTGCAGGTTCAGCTGAGTTCGTTCTTAGCCTTCACCCCGCTTAGCCTTCGCTTCAACTCAAACTTCAAATGACATCATTTTAACAAGGAGCATTCGTGCGACGGCAACAAGCGCAGGCCTCGGCGCTTCTGGCCGCTGACTAGAAGAACGCGCTGGAAGCGGCAATTTTGAAAAAAGGCCGCGGAGACAACTCCTCGGCCTCTTTTTGGTCTTTTCCGAAACACCTTGGATCTCAATGATTCAAGACCACCCTATTAGGTTTATAAATTCAAAAAATCATCTGGGCTAAATAAACTATCTGGATCCGGATCCGGATCTGGATCTGAAGTTTCTGCGCGACTTATGTCTTCTGCTTCTGGGGCAGCTTCGGCTTCGGGCTCGGGCTCAGCTCCGGCGTCCTTCTCCAAAAGGCTGGGCGCTTCTTCGCTATGACGCCCTTCCGAAAGAAGCCGCCTTTGTTCCATCGCACGCTGCAAGGTCAACCAATCTGCCTGTGCGACCGCCGTCCCGAGTGGCAGCCCCGTCGCCAAGGCACTCAATCGGATCCCCGACGGTTCGATGAGCTGCGTCAAAAAGTTTAAGGTCGCCTCTCCATACATCGTCGCATCCAAAGCAAAGACCACTTCTTCAATCTCAGGATGCGCTTTGAGCCGCATCAAAAGCTCCCGTATTTTCAACTGCTCCAACGCATTTTGCGTCTTGGCATCAATCAAACCATGCAGCACGTGATATCGCCCGCGAAAACTATTCGCATGCTCAATGCTTCTCACATCATCCGGTGTCGCCACCACACAAATTCGATGCGGATCGCGATTGGGATCCTGACAAATCGGGCAAATTTCTGACTCAGATAAATTAAAGCAATTGCGGCAGATATGCAGATCGCGTTTCGCCCCGATCAAGGCCTCGCTGAGTTCTTGAACTTCCGCCTGCGACGCGTGAATCAAAAGATAACTCGCCAAACGTTCTGCCGTCGGCAGACCAATCCCTGGCAAATGACTCAAGGCCGTCGTCAAACGCTGCAAAGAAGGGCTCGCCTTTGCTGTCGTCGATGCCGAAGAAAGCTGAGACGGCCCTCGAGAAGACCCTTTATACATCCGCTACCTTGCCTCTTAAAACAGACCACCTAAGCCTGGAACAGACCCAAAGGCGCCCATTTTCTCTTGACTCATCTCATCGATCTGATCCATCGCGCCGTTAATCGCCGCCACAATCATGTCTTGCAGCAACTCGACGTCCTCTGGATCAACCGCTTCAGGTTTAATCTCGATGCCGAGCACGCGGTGTTCCCCATTGACACGCACCTTGATCGCGCCACCTGCCGCACTGTGCTCAACCTCGCTCGCTTGAATCTCATTTTGAGCCTGCGCCAGCTGTTCTTGCAGCTTCTTCGCCTGCTTCATCATCTGATTCATATTGCCCATACCACCGGGGAAGCCTCCCCCAAAACGGCCTTTGCCCATCTTATCCTCATTTCTAGGGATCACATCCCTTTTCACTTTTTTACGAAGCTTTATTTTACGAATCTTTGACTTCTAAGGGCAATCCTTGTTCTTCACAAAGCTGCCTCAGTTGCTTCAACCAAGCGGGCTCTCTTCGAGCTGTGCCTTCCGTCTTTTGCCCTTCCTGAAGTTGATCTGCATATACCGGTCTAAACGTCAAATGCCAACTCGGTTGCAAGGCCTCAAAAGCCTGATGAAAAGCTGTTCTTGTCTCCAATGTCTCAAAGCGCTCAAACATTTTCTCTTCTTCGGGCTCAAAGATGAGCTGAATTTCTTGATGCTTTCGCCGAAAAGGTCGCTTTTGGCTCATGAACATCAAATCAAAAAAGCCCTGAACCTTGCCCACATGCTCCATCGCTTGAAGCCAAAACGCTTTCAATTGATCCTCGGGGATGTCTAAATCGTCACGGTCACTTGGTGAAAAATCTTGCGATTCGTCTGCGCTTTTGCCAAATCCAAAAGGCGCTACAAAGTCTTCGCTTGCCCCTGCATCAACGTCGCTCACTGGGGCAGCTTTGGGGGCCTCTTTTGCCTCACCGGTGCCCTCTTGCGAAGAGGCTTCAGCTACTGCTCGTCTCGGGACTCGTTTTTTTTTTTTGCTCCAGTGTCGCGGCCTCAGATGGGCGTGAGACTTTCTTTTGCATCAAAGCGAGAAGCCCAATTTCAAGGCCCATCCTAGCGCTTCGGTCGACCTTGAGCTCGAGGGACAAAGCGACTAAATCACGAATCAAAGAAAGCAATTCTTCCATGCCGTAATAAGGCAAGAAACGCGCAATATTCATACCGGTCTCTCGCGGCACCGGCAACAAGGAAAGCGCCTCTTGGCCGCCAGCTTTGAGCAAAAGCAAATGCCGATAAAAAATCGCCAAATCCGAAACAAAGCGGCTGTACTCAATCCCGCGCGTCGCAATCTCTTCAACACAACGGAAAAGATTCGGCACATCTTTTCGCGCCAGAACTTTCATCAAATAGAGGAGCAAATCGTCACTCACTTGACCGATCAACGTCAAAACATCCGCACGAGACATGGGCTGATCTTGTTCTCCGTGCAAGGTATGGCACTGATCCAACAAGCTGATGGCGTCGCGCATCGCCCCATCTGATGCATGAACAATCGCCGCAAGGGCATCTGCCTCTATCGATAAATGAATCGCCTGCGCAATTTTAGAAAGATGCGCTTGCATCTCTTCCGGGCGAATGCGGCGAAAATCATAACGCTGACAGCGCGACAAAATCGTCGCAGGCAAGCGCTGAGGATCCGTCGTCGCCAAAATGAAAATGACATGGGCCGGCGGTTCTTCCAGCGTTTTGAGCAAAGCATTAAAAGCAGCCGTCGACAGCATGTGCGCTTCGTCGATGATATAAACCTTGTACTTGGCCAGAGAAGGTAGATAGTGGACTTCTTCAATAATGTGGCGCACATCGTCCACACTGTTATTGCTCGCCGCATCCATCTCGATGACATCGAGTAAACTGCCACTCAAAATACCTTGGCACGTCGCACATTGATTGCAGGGATTGCCTTTTTCGTCGGGATGCTCACAGTTGATCGCACGGCTAAAAATCTTCGCCATCGAGGTTTTCCCTGTGCCCCTTGTTCCACAAAAAAGATAGGCGTGTGCAAGGTCCTGGCTTTGGGCCGCTTGTCTCAATGTGTCGGTCAACTGCTTTTGTCCCACAAGCTCATCAAAAGTTTGTGGACGCCACTCACGGTAAAGGGCTTTTGAATGTTCTGCCATGGCCTCCATCCTTTCGCGCTTTTGGAACTTGCAACAACGATCAAGATCATAAGATGGATAAAATCTCTCCAGGAGGATGCCTCGACTGATCCGCGGCACATTCAGTGGACCGCTTACTGCTGCTTCCGTCAGGACCTGACAGGGTTCACGGGCTAAATTGCGCGGGGCCTAGGCACCCACCTGGAGAGACTTCTCAAGCATCTCTAAAATCTAAGAGGAAGCTACAGACGCAGCCTCCTCTTCTTAAGATCTTTTGTTGCTATAGATTATAGCAAAGGGATCTTCACTTGTGTGTAGAAGACCCGAATGCGCTTTATCAAAGCTTAATTTCTTCTTTGGCTGATCCCGTCGTTACGATCTGTTCAGCCGCACGCACAGACGTTTCAAAGAGCGCTTTGACCGCTTCGCCCGTGTAATAAGCAATATGCGGCGTATAGATCACTTGCGGGTGGTCGATCAGCTTTTGTAGACGTGCATCTTCGAGCGCTCTACCCGTCCAATCAACGGTCACATAAGGCGCTTCGAACTCGTACACATCGAGCAAGGCTCCGGCCAAATGCCCCGAATCCAGAGCCTCAATCACAGCATCAGTATCCAAAACTGCGCCGCGCGCCGTATTGATCAGGATCGTCCCCTTTTTCATTTGCGCGATGCGTTCGCGATTGATGAGGTGGTGATTTTCTGGCGTCGCAGGGATATGAAGCGAAATGACGTCCGCCTTTTGAATGAGTTCATCGAGGCTGGTATAGGTCAGCACGCCCTCTTTGACCAGATTTTCATCCTGATAAAAAGCGTCGTACGCGAAAACCTCGCAGCCCAATTGATGAAAGAGCTTCGCCAATTCACGGCCAATGGTGCCGCAGCCGACGATCCCGACCGTGCGCTCACAAAAGCGCTGCGCACGAATGCTCTCTTGCCATCTAAAGTCATGGGCCTCGGTCTTTTGCAAAATGAGCGGAAGCTTCCGGATGAACGCCAAGGCGCCCATAAAAGCAAATTCCGCGATGGACTCCGGCGAATAGCTCGGAACATTCGTCAAACGAATACCGCGTTCTTTGAGCTTTTGCAGGGGATACATGTCATAGCCTGCCGAACGCGTCGCCAAAACTTTGACGCCTGCTTCCACCAAGCGATCTAACACAGCATCTGAAAGGGGCTTAATCTGAGAAACAATGACCGCTTGGCAGCCATCTTCAATCGCCGACAAACTTTCATCAGACAGCGCCTCATCGTGCACTCTCAAATCAAATTCAGGATGCTCAGCCATGAAGGCTTCCGCATACACACGCTCATCCGGTCTCAAACTAAACAATTCGTACTTAGCCATACTTTAGAATCTCCTTTTGCTTTTCCCAATACGCAACACATTTCATGCATGCTTCTTTTTCAATGCACTTCATGCAGGGCTCTTTTGAGCTCTTCTTTAGTTCTCAAACAGATAAATATCATGCTTATAAAGTTTGAGCACACGCACACAGATCAAGTCGATCAGATAGGCGCCCAGAGCCGTCAAAACGAAATAGCACAAGAACAAGAGCAAAACGCGCAGTGCAGGAGGCTGCGTCATGTACTTAAAGGCGTTGATCGGGCCCACCAAACCAGAGAAACCAAAACCTGCCGATTGAGGCGTCCCCTGAATGTTAAACAGATAGGCGAGCACACCGCCGACCACGCCATTGAGGACGATCGGAATATTCAATTGCGGATGCTTGAGCCAGTTCGGCATGAAAAGCTTCATCGAGCCGAGGAAGACCGCGAGCGTCACACCGATGCGATTGGCATAGAGTGAACCGACCACGAGGACCATGGCACAAGAGGCAATACCCATATTCGCCGCACCAGATGCGAGCCCAGACAGACCCACGGCCAAGCCAATGGCCACGGTCGACACGGGCGAAATAATGATGATCGCAAAGGAAATCGACAACAAAATGGACATGAGAAGCGGCTGCAAAGTCGTAAACGAGGCGATCAGCTGCCCGATCCATGTCGTCACCTGACGCACATAAGGCAAGGTGAAGCTGCCGATCCCGCCCACGATGGTCACCGTCAATATCGGCGTCAAAATCATGGTCAAAGAACCGAGGCGCCCCGAAAGCAGACGAACGAATAGCACGCCCAAAACAGCGACCAGCATCACGTTGATCAAATCGCCGATGCCCGCAATCTTCCAGGCGCCATCCACCATCGTCACGACACCCGAAGCAATAAAGGTCGTCGCACCCATCGTTGCCAGTTCGATCGGCGTCATCCCAAATTGATACGCCACGAGCACACCGACAAGGAGCGGCACAGAAAATTGCGCCCCACTCACCACGTTATAGAGGAACTCGGCCACGGGCGTATAAGGAATCAGTGCTTTGAAGACCTCACCAAAGATTGCGTTGGGGATCAAGCCAATCACAATGGCGATCGCGACACCATTCAAAAGCTTGGTGATAAAAGTTTTGAACGAAATCGCCTCCAGCTTGGGGTTGTAAACACAGCGTTTGGTCGCTGCGACTGCATTAGACTCTGACATATCAGAATACGTCTCCTTCTTACATAAATTAAAGCCGACTTCCTAAGCTTCAAGCGGACGATCCACATCTTCATCCGAGGATCACTTCGCGCCGATAAGAGACCGTTGAGGGGCTGATAAAGGGCGGATGGGGGCCGATAAGGGCTTCATCAGCGGATCTTGATCTTGAGAAAGCTTTGTCGTGATGCTTACGCTGCCAAACGTAACACGCCACAGCGAAGAATTCAACCGGATTCGACCTTTACATAAGATATTTTTCTCAATTTCTGTGATGAATGCAACAAAATTTTCGAAGACCCTCGTCGAAGCTTCTGAAGACCCTCGTCGAAGCTCCTTTGACACACCAACAGACAAAAAGCTAAAAAAGCACACAAGAATCGCGCATCCCTTTGAACAAAAGGTTGGACACTTTCTATTTTTTCGACCAAAAGAGATCTCGCTCACATCTGAGGCCTTTTGTACGATATAACAAAAAAGTCCAAATCTCTCACACGTTTTTTTGCGTTACACTAGGAGTGTTTGGAATCTATAAACAGGGTGCTTTGATATGAAGCACACACAGGAGGTTATCATGCATCGAATGATCCTTAACGAAACCAGCTACCACGGCTCAGGCGCCATCAAAGAATTAGGCCCCGAGATCAAAAAACGTGGTTTTAAGAAGGCCTTTGTCGTCACGGACGAGGGCGTGATCAAGGCCGGCGTGCTCGACAAAATCACCGAGCAGCTCGATCAGGCTGGAATCACTTACGACGTCTTCTCGGATGTCAAACCCAATCCAACCATCGAGAACGTCCTTTGCGGCCTCAAGAAGCTGAGAGAAACGCAAGCGGATCATATCGTTATGGTCGGCGGCGGCTCTCCTCAAGACTGCGCCAAAGCCATTGGCATCATCTATACCAATCCTGAATTTGAAGATGTGCGTTCTCTGGAAGGCTTCAGCCCCACGAAGAATCCCTCCCTGCCGATTTTCGCCATTGGCACGACGGCCGGCACCGCTTCCGAAGTTACGATCAACTACGTGATCACGGACGAAGAGAAACGCCGCAAATTTGTGTGTGTGGATCCCCACGATCTTCCCATCGTTGCTTTCGTCGATTCTGATCTCATGATGAGCATGCCCAAGGGCCTGACCGCCGCAACGGGTATGGATGCTCTGACGCACGCCATCGAAGGCTACATTACTCAAGGCGCCTGGGAACTCACCGACTGCTTGAACCTCAAAGCCATCGAGCTCATCGGCCGTAGCCTGCGCGATTCTGTCAAGGGTGATCCCAAAGGGCGCGAAGATATGGCGCTCGCCCAGTACGTCACGGGTATGGCGTTCTCAAACTGCGGACTCGGTGTGGTCCACGGTATGGCTCACCCGCTCGGTTCTTTCTACGATATCGCTCACGGTGTCGCAAACGCCTGCTTGCTTCCTTACGTTATGAAATACAACGCGGAATACACGGGTGAAAAGTATCGCGACATCGCCAAAGCGCTCGGCGTGAAGGGTGTCGACGAAATGAGCCTCGACGATGCCCGCAAGGCCGCCATGGACGCGGTTGCTCAGCTCTCGAAGGACGTGGATATCCCGCCGACCATCCGTGAACTCGGGGTCAAAGAAGAAGATATCGAGACCCTCGCTGAGCTCGCCATGGCAGATGCCTGCACACCGGGTAACCCCCGCCCCTGCCAATACGATGAGATCGTCGAACTTTACAAAGACGCCTTCCACGGCAGAATCTAATTTCAGTCCATCCCGAAAGAGGCATCCTCGCGTTTTGCTGAGGGTGCCTTTTTTTATGCTTTGGCTACCAATCATCCAAATAACAGGCAAGCTATAAAAAAACCTCCCATCCTTGGATTCAAGGATGGGAGGTTGCTTTTGGGGCTCACCCAAAGGATCACCCGCAATCAAGCTTTTTTGACTTTATTCCACGCGTTCTTTGCGTCTCAAAGCCATCAAGAATGCCGCTAAACCTAAGCCTGCAATCATACCCAGATGCATCGGTGCTTCACCTGTCTTGGCCATTGGTGTTTCTTTCGCACCGCCACCACCTTTTGCTGTTTCCTTGCTTGTTGTAGCTTCAGTACTTGTTTCTGTTGTAGTTGTTTCTTCAGGTACTTCTTCCCAAATAGCATATACCGTTAGGTCGCCATTTACTATCGTGCTTGACGTGAAGCTTTCTCCATTTCCATCAGGGCTTGTATTCCATCCCTTGAAGGTATATTTCTTCGACCCTTCATTTGGTCTTGTTGGGTCTGCTGGATGTCTATTTCCAACATTTGTACCACCCTCAACACCAGGCACCTCATGATATGGATGCTCGTCT
>JAEWGS010000036.1 GCA_023388205.1 Bacillota bacterium | reverse complement strand
GGATCAGAGCGTGACCGTGATGGCGAACTTCATCGTGGGCGCAAATCAAAAGGATCATCACTATGAGCACGTGAATCTTGAAAATTTTGAGGCGGCTTATGTTGCAGACGTGCGCAAAATTCAAGAGGGAGATCTTTGTGAGAACAAGCAGGGTCGAGTCCGCTTTGCTCGGGGCATCGAGGTGGGCAACACCTTCAAATTGGGCGATAAGTACTCTAAGGCGATGAATCTTTATTACACCGATCAAAACAATGAGCAAAAGCCGGTCATCATGGGTTCTTACGGGATCGGCCCGGCGCGTTGTATGGCGGCGATTGTCGAGCAAAATCATACGGACAAGGGCATTTTATGGCCTAAAAACATTGCGCCGATCAAGGTGGCGATCTTGCCTGTCAGTAGCAAGAATGAAGAACAAATGGCCTTGGCGGAGGCGCTTTATGAGGACTTGAAGCAGACGGGCTTGAGTGTGCTTTTAGATGATCGCGATGAAAGAGTCGGTGTGAAATTTGCAGATATGGAATTGATTGGAGCTTACGCACGCGTGACGGTGGGCCGTCAGGCGGGTGAAGGTTTGGTGGAGCTCAAGATCAACGGAGAAGATGACGTTTTAACGCTGAGTGTGGATGAGCTCAAGGCAAAAATTCAAGAGATCTTTGCTTGACGTGCTTGAGCCCTTCGCGCTTTAGATTCACCCCTAAGTTTTGCCCCTAAGCTTCGCTCTAAAAAAGTCACCTTTGGCTAGCGAGGGTGGCGCAAAACGATAGACATCAAAAAATGACCCTTCATATGAAGGGTCATTTTTGCATCTTGAGGGCTGATGGCCGATCGTTTTCGCTTAATTGCGGTGCGATCTAAAATTAAAGCGACGGTCCAAATTGCTCGACGCAGGCATCAATCAAAGCGTCCATGGCATCGAAGACGAGATTTTGGGCTTGGTGGGACAGAGGCATACAGCTGAGTTCGGTGCAAGCGAGGATGAAGCGATCAATACCGTCGCGGTGTCTTTTGACGATCAACTGAGAGAGTGACGGGAAATCGGTGCGGCCAGTGTTTTTTAGCTCATAAATATATTCACTGATTTTATTTTGGTCTTCGTCTGAAATCGGAACGAGCTCAAACCCGTAGCGCAAGGCGGCGTTGCGGTAGCAGGGACTGATTCTTGTGCCTTCTGTTCCGAGGACCTGTAAGGTTTTGGGGCGATGCTTTTGTCGATCGAGCTCAGCCATCGTCAAATCGACCATGTTGAGCAGCGGGCGGTTCGAGAGCTGCTGCAAGCGGTCGAAATAATGGTGCAAGGTGTTGCAAGGGAAGCAAATGGCATCGCAGCCGGCGCTTTCTAAAATTCGAAAGGCTTCCGCACAACGAGATAAAAGCTCATCGCTTTGCCCAGACAAAATACAATCCGTTCGGTCGGGCATGGAGCAATCACTAAAAATGACGGCGTCGATATGGTCTTGATCGCAGGTGGCGATCGCGTTGACGCGCGAAGTTAGGCGATCGTAAAACACAGAGGTGGCTTTGGCGCCCATGCCGCCGAGAATACCGAGGCGGGCTTTGCTTTTATGCTTGAGTGTATCCATGAACTTTCCTTCGAGCTAAATGAAGCGACATGTGATCTGAGTTGTTTAACGGCCCAGATCAGGCGAAAAATTGTTCGTACCAGACGAGGAAGACGTAAGGGAGATAGAGTTCGTGTTGGTAGAGCGCTTGACCACTGTGATGGGCTTCGAGCATTTTTAATAACGCAGAAGAATCGAAGAATTCCGCGCAAAGATCACTTTGGAAGGCTTTTTTGAAGCTTTGATACCATGCATCTTCTCGTAACCATTTGCGAAGTGGGGTCATGAAGCCCATTTTGGGGCGTTTTTGCGAGGACTCAGGTAGATAGGCGGCGGAGGCTTGGCGGAGGGCATATTTGGTGGAAAGGCCGCGCACGCGCTCTGTTTCTTTGAGTTTTCGGGCGCTTTCGTAGACCTCCAGGTCAAGATAGGGGACGCGAAGTTCCAAGGAATGGGCGGAAGACATCTTGTCTGCTTTGAGCAAAATATCAGAGGGCAACCAAAAGTTTAAGTCGACGAGTTGTTTTTGATTGAGCGTGCTTTCATCATCGATCTGATCGTAAAAGCTTGAGAGAAAATCCCAGGCGCTGGGACCGGAGCGATAGGCTGGCTTTAAGATGTGGGAGGCGCCTTCGCGACTGTAAATATCCATTTCACCGATAAAGTAATCTCTCGGTTTTTGCCCCATGCGGATGATCGCTTTTTTGTGGTGTTCAGAGGGAATCAGTGGCGCAATTTTGGCCAAAGCCTGGCGCAGCGCAAAAGGTAATTTAAGGTAACGCTCCGCATAGCGCGATTCGCGGTAGCGGTCATAGCCGCCAAAAAGTTCGTCCGCACCTTCGCCCGAGAGGACGACCGTCACGTATTCACGCGCCAGTTCAGCGAGGAAATAAAGTGGGAGCGCAGAGAAATTTCCGTGTGGCTCATCCATCGCGTATTGAATCTTGGGCAATAAGCGCAGGCAGTCTTCACCCGAAATGATGCGGTTGTGGTGTTTCGTGCCGATTTGTTGAGCGAGTTGCTCTGCGTAATAAGTTTCATTGAATTCGCCCGATTCTTCGGAGGCAAAGCCGACACTGAAGCTGTGTTCAGGGCGCACGATGCTGGTGATGAAACTTGAATCAACGCCAGATGAAAGAAAGGTTCCGACGGGGACGTCGCTTTGGAGGTGGAGTTTGACCGAAGACTCGATGCTCGCGCGAATATCTAAAATCTTTTCTTCGATTGAGGCCTCACTGGGGGCAAAGGAGCAGTGAAAATAAGGTTTTTGGATGAGGTCGTCACCGCACGCGATCGGCTGAGCTGCCCTCTGTGCAGCCATGCCCTGTGCAGCTGCCCCAACTTTGAGGCAAAGGCTGTGTCCAGGTAAAACTTTGTAGACACCTTCAAAAAAAGTTTCCTTCGGCGCGGAGTATTGAAAGCTTAAATAGGGCATGAGTGCTTGGGGGTTGAGCCCTTTTTGAAACTTTGGATAATTGAGAAAACTTTTGATTTCAGAGGAGAAGAGGAAGGCGCCATCTTCGGTATTTTTCGTGATGTAAAGCGGCTTAATGCCAAAGGGATCTCGGGCGAGAAAGAGGGTGTGCGCATTTCGATCCCAAATCGCAAAAGCGAACATCCCGCGCAACTTGGACACGAGCGACTCACCCCAAAAATGATAGCCGTGCACCAACACTTCAGAATCGGTGTGAGAGACAAAGTGAGCCCCCAAGGCTTCAAGTTCTCGGCGAAGCGCTTTGTAGTTATAAATTTCCCCATTAAAAACAAGAACATAACGGCCGTCATTGGAATAAAGGGGCTGATTACCACAGGGACTCAGATCGATGATCGTCAGACGACGAAAGCCCAAGGATACGAAGTCATCCAAGTAATCGCCTGCCATATCCGGCCCGCGGTGGACGAGACTTTGGGTCATGGCCTTCAAGGTTTGGAGACGTTGATCTTTTTTATCTAAATGTTGTGCTTCAAAATGTAAAACACCGCAGATGCCACACATGCTTTGTTTCAGACTCCTTATGAACAGGTATATGAACCGGTTTATGAACCGGCTTGCTTTTGTTCTTTTTTAGTGTTTGAGATGTTTTTGGGCGAGACGCCAAAAATAGGTGAAAAAGGGTAGTGGATCACGCCAAGACCAGATGGCGTAGACTTTTTTGTGACGCGCCTGAGCCTTGAGATGCGCTTTTGAAAAAGAGCCGTCTTTGAGATAGTGCCAGCGGGCGCGGATGCTTTCATGGGTATAACAAAAGACGGAATCCGGGTTCTCACGCAGGCGATAGGCGGGCGGCAAAGCTTGTCCTGTCGCATCAAGATAGGTGCTCAAAGTGACAGGGAAGCCGAGTTGCTCTAAGTATTCATTAAAATTTGTGAAGCGCGCGTTGACTTCGATGATGTAAGGTTTGTGATCTTCGCTGTCGACTTTGAATTCGATTTCGGCAAAGCCTCTCCACTCAATATGTTCCAAAAAATTTACGGCAATTTGCTCAAGTTGGGGATCAACAAAACCGTGCATCAAGCAGGAGGCGCCGTAGTGAATCGGCCATTGACGGAGCTTTTGTCCCGTGAAGCGATGAATCGCTTGGTGTTTGTGATTGAGATAAAGATCAGCCAGGCGCATCTGCTCGTCATCACCGCGGATGATTTGTTGCGCGACGCAGGGGGTTTTGGCCTCCTCGATGCGTTGAAGGACATCGAGAAGTTCTTTTTCATCATGGACCTCAAATAATTTGCGGCGAAAATGACTGACAAAGGCGGGCGAAGCGATGGGCTTAATGAGAAGGGGGAAAGAGAGCTCTGCACGGATGCGTTCGACCTGTTCGGGGCGGCTCAGCCCATTGAGATCCACGGTTTTGGGAAGGTTGAGGCCTTGTTCTCGCGCCAGTGCTTCGAGGGTGTTTTTTTTCATGATGCGTTCAGCGAGACCAGGCGCAGGTAGCGTCATAAGAAAATAGGGCTCGAGCTCGGCGTAATGACGATCGACGAGAAGCATACAGTTGTCATGCGTCGGGAAAAGAACCGGTTTTGTTTTTTGCTCTTTGGCCCAGTTGATGAGCACTTTGACACAGGCCTCGGCTTCGCTTTTGGGATTGGGAATTTTGAGTGTATCCTTGGCGTATTTTGAGCTGAGCGAATAACTCTTGAAATCATATTCAGCGATGGTGAAAGGGATTTTTAATTTCCCGAGCTGACGAATGACGCTTAAGGCGTTGTAATAGTTGCTCTCAAGGACGAGAACGGGGTGATGATGGTCAAATGTAAAGGCCTCTTGGGCGGCATGGTGAGCCATGTGTGCAATTCCTTAATGTGTAATTGTCTTTTGATGACGCATAAAAAGACCCGCGAGCCTTCAATGTGTTGAGGCTCAGCTAAAGGCCTTTTCAGCTTGCGTCTGTGAACTTATAAATCGGCTTCGGGTTCAAAGGTGACACAAAGTCCGGGAAGGGTTCGATGTGTGAAAGTATACTGCAAAAGCTTCATGAGCTCGCGGTCGCTGCGAGGACTGTAGATTTTGGCAAAATTCATGCCGACCACCTCATCGTCGAGCATAATTTGAAGCTGGAATTGCGCATGAATACTGCGATCTTCATAGATGCCAATTTGCAAATGGTCGGGATGGGCTTCGGTCATATCGCCTGAAATTGGGAAAGCATAGTACAAATAGCGATGAATTTCAGGATAGTTCAGCGTGTCTTTGAGCCAGGCGTAGGATTGATCGATGAGATCGGGATCCACAGAGCCGTCAGGCTTGGTCGGCACGTCGAAATAGACTTGTTCGCCCGTACGCGTGTTATGCTGCCAGCTTGTTAGCCCAGGTTTGGAACGTCCGAGACCGCGCAAGAGCGGCGGGTGTGCCTGCGTCGACAGGGCTTGTTCGAAGAACTCACGATAATTGAGGCGTTCGGGCAAGCGACGACGCATCCGGATGACGAGATAAATCAAAGCGGCGATCGCCAATCCAATGAGCAGCAAAACACCGATGAGAATGAATAAGCTGGTGTAATTACTGTGATGGAATTGGAGGTGAACGACCTGGGAGCCATCGAGCTGGTTGAGTGCGTCTCCGCTGAGTTCGAGATGGAAATTGCTGTTGCGATAGCTCGCCCCTTCAAGTTGAGAGGAACTGTCCTTACCGACAGAAAGCTGCGGATGATCTTCGCCGAACACATCGTAGGTGAAGTGTGCGACTTTACCTTTGGCTAATTGCGTGGGGAAAAGCGTCTCGCTGAATTCGACATCGTAGGAAAAAGCATTTCCGCGTGTCATTTTGAAATCTAGCTGATTGTCTTTGAAAAAGTAAGGATTCAGGGCGCGCAAAGTTTCGATATCCCCTGAGATGGAATAGGAAACGCCGATGAGTTCGCCTTGCTCATTGTGGATATCAAAGCTGCTGATGCGTCGATCGTTGAGCTCTAAGTCCAGCGCGCGAGATAGACGCGTGAGCTCTTCTCCTGTCGCAAAAAATTTCATGCTGCGCTTGATTTGGCCAGATCCGTTAAATTGCGTGACAACGGCAATTTCAGAAAGATTAAGCGGCAATTGAACAATGAGTTCAGAATCGCCCGAGGGCAGACCCGTGTACGTTAATTTTTCGCCCTGCTCGTTGGTTTCAATGCGCCCCTCGGTGCGCTGGACCGGCATTTTGATGAGGCTTCCTTTGGGGAAATAGTAATTGCGGTCGAAGTATTTGAAGCGTCCGGCGAATTTTCCCATCAAGGTGCTGAGGTCAAAATTCTCTTTTAACCTCAATTCGCTGCTCTGCTCCGTGGTGGGTTCAAAGCTGACTTGATAGTTGGGATCATCCAGCGCCTTTTGTGTTTTTTGACGCAAGTCATCGATGCTCGTGGCATCAAAGCTCATCTCGAAGCCGTAGTAGTTGTCCTTGCGATTGGCAGACACTTCGAGCGTCGCGCCCTCAGGCATCAAGCCGCGAATGTAGCTTTCTGCTCGATCTGCACCTATATTTTCAATGCTGCGGCGCGTGAAAAAGATCCCCACAAAGCGAAACCAATGATTCTCTTCGAGATAGGTCGTTTCCATGTAGAGATAGGCGGGATGGTTATCGACGACTTCCTCATCTTCGCTGTCTGTCGCATCATTTGTACCAAAGAGCTCCGCCGCACTCATCGCTTCAGCGTGGACCGTTGCCGTTTTGAAAAGCCCGGTCGTCTGCGGCGCGCAGGATAGAAGCCCCACGAGCAAGAGACAAACGAAACGACGAAAGCACGTGTTCTTTATTGATGATTTCAAAAAAGAGCCGATGTTTCTAAAATTGTTGCTTATAAAATCGTTGCTTCTAAAATCGTTGCTTCTAAACTTGAGTAAGCATTGAGACGTGATCATGGGTTTTGTTCTCCGTTTTGTACCGTTGTTTGGGACGCCGCATCTGCGCTTTGGGCTTGTTTTTCGGGCATGAGATGCTTTTCCATCCATTCGGTGATTTCTTGCAGGCGCATACGGCGCGCTTGGGGGCGTCCGCTTCGCGATAGCTCATGGTTTTCGCCCTTAAATTGCACCATGCGGGCTTCAATCCCTCGATCGACCAAAGCGGTCATGAGTTGCTGAGCTTGCTCCAAAGGACAGCGGTAGTCTTCTTCAGAGTGGATAATGAGTGTCGGTGTTTTCGCATGATTGATATAGCGCAAAGGAGATTGCCGCCACATTTTCATGAAGCCTTCTTCTGAGTCTGTGAGCGCTCCCGTCTGATCCGT
>JAEWGS010000090.1 GCA_023388205.1 Bacillota bacterium | reverse complement strand
ATAAGAAACGTCCTCTTGCAAGGCAGACATGTCGACGACCGATTTGGCGTTGGGAAAGCCGGCTCTTGCGGCGATGGCAGAGAGCGTTTTGGGATTGTCCCCAGAAATGAGTTTGAGCGTGACCCCTTGTTCACGAAAATAGTTGAGTGTTGCAGGCGCGTCTTCACGGATGTGGTCTTCCAAGGTGATCAGCGCGAGTGGCTGGATCGATTGTGGGCGCAGATCTTTTTGATCCAAAGAGAAAGGGGCTTGGCTGTGCGCCAAAAGGAGAACGCGATATCCTCGGTCACTTTCACGCTCGATTTGAGAAGCCAGTAAGGAAAAGGCTTCACGATCCAAAATGAACTCTGCTGCACCGAGAAGATAAGTCCCTCTCGCTTCAAATTGAACCCCCGACCATTTGCGCGATGAACTGAATTGGATGACGCGTGTGACTGAATCGCTCAGGATTGTTTTGGGTGGAAAAGCTTCTTGCAAGGCGCTTTGCGTGCCGCCTTTGGCGGAGGTGACACTCATGAGTTCGCGAAGGATATCTTCGTAAGTCGCGTGAAGTTCTTCTTTGCGCTCAGCTGCATGGCTTGGGGATGACGAGGTGGCTGTTGTCGTATCAGACAGGCTGTCTTGAAGCGGAATCAGGTCGATAACTTTCATGCTTCCATCTGTCAGGGTTCCTGTTTTATCGAGACAAAGCGTATCTAGGCGTGCGAGCATTTCCATCGCGGGCATGGTTTGGACGAGGCAATCTTGTCTGGCCAAATTCTCTGTGCCCACGGCGAAAGCGATCTCCGTCATTAGGACAAGACCCTCCGGAATCATGCCGACCAAGGCGGCGACACAGGCCACAATGACGACGTCGAGCGGCTGATCGGTCAGACGAAAATATTGAGACGCAAAAAGGAGCAGGCCAATGGGAATGATGAGGATGGACATGGCTTGAATGATTCGGTTGAGTGATTTTTTCAACTCTGAACGCGACCGCTTTTCGCCTTGAGCAATTTTGGAAAGCTTGGCGGCGACTGTCTTTTCACCGACTTGCGTCACTTGGATCAAAGCGCGACCGGCGACCAGTGAACTCCCTGAATAAATATCTGAACCAGAGCTTTTTTCGAGCGCATCGCTTTCTCCGGTGAGCAGGGATTCATCCGCTTCGAGGCCGTCAGAATAGAGGCAACGGCCGTCCACGGGAACGAGGTCACCAGACTGCAAGTACAAAATATCACCGGTCACGATTTCTTCAGATGGAATAGAAACGAGCTTGGCATCACGCCAGGCGATGACACGGGGCGCCACACGGATTCTGAGTGCGTCGACACTTCGCTTCGCTTTGAGTTCTTGGTAGATCCCGATGGCAAGATTACATAAGACGACGAAGAAAAACGTGAGGTTCTTGAGATTCCTCGGATTGAGAAAGGCGGCAAAGATCACAATGATCGCGAGAATGGCGTTGAGGATATTAAAGAGTGTGAAGATGTTTTGCCGCACGATGGTGGAGGTGCTGCGCGTCGAAGCGCCCAAGGGGCGATTATAGTTGCCCTCGGCTGTTTTTTGTGCCACTTCTTTGGAGCTCAGAGATGAGATGCCTTGATTTTGCTCGAGTTGATCGAGAATGGGACTGAGCTTCGATTGAATCTGAGTGAGTTCGCGTTGAGATAGCTCACCGAGAATCGCTTGTGTGGTATTCGAGGTGTTGGGAACACTTGAATGAATTGAATGGCTTTTGAATCGCAGATTGAACATGAAAAATTCCTTTGGTTTGAATGTGATCTGTGAGGACTGAGGCGAGCTTTTCCTCGACGTGAGATGCCTTTGTCCTTGCTGTTTTAGTTCAGTCGCTGAGGCAGCGGCGCACAAGGGGGCGCTTTGAGATCAAGGAAGGCGGCTGCGCGACAGGCGCTTTCCTTAAATTTTTTCTGGGTCAAAAGTTAAGGTTAGCTGTTTCATTTTGGGTTCTAGCTGTCTTAATTCGATCCCTGCTGCAGCAAACAAGCGTTTCGATGCGAGATTGGCGGGAGTACCGGCGTATTTATCCGAGAGATAAACAACTTCGCGAATGCCGCTTTGGATGATGGCTTTGGCGCATTCATTACAGGGGAAAAGTGCAACATAAATGGTGCACTGATCAAAATCTGTTCCGGGGTTGTTGAGGATTGCATTGAGTTCGGCGTGGCAGACATAGGGATACTTCGTGTCGTAGTAGTCTCCCTCACGCCCCCAAGGGAAGACATTGTCATCACAGCCTTTCGGGAGACCGTTGTAGCCGGTACTCACGATTTTTCTTTTGGAATTGACGATGCAGGCGCCGACTTGCGTGTTTGGATCTTTGCTTCTAAGTCCCGCTAACAAGGCGACGCCCATGAAATATTCATCCCAGCTAAGGTAGTGATCTCGCTTGTTCATATGCTCTTCCTCCTGTTCAGGTCTTTATCGTATCATGAGATTTTGCGGCGTGTTTTATCGCATTTTTTGATCGCCCCTAAGCCTGACGCCGTTGAGGCTATTCTCACTCAGCCTGACACCCTTGAGGCCATTCAAGCTTTTATGAACACTCGGGGGCTTCGGTCTTAGGCGTGGAGGCTTCGGTCTCGGGCGCTGGGGCTTCGGACTCAAGTGCTGGGGCCTCACCCTCGGGCTCATTGTGTTTACATGAGTATGTGTACTTTGAGATATAACTTTAATTTTAAGCCTGACTTTTAATGTTTAGATTTAAGTTAGCCTTAAGTTTTGACTATGTGTATTAAAGAGAGGAGGACAGGTGAATGATGCATGTATGTTCTAAAGAAGAATTGGAGACGACAAAACAACAGGAAGCCGAAAAAGCTTCACGTGCAGGCGCTGAAAGATTTTCGACACGGACGGAAGTCGTTTTAGATGCGGCAAAGAAGGATTTCTTATCTGCACTAGAAGAAATGGAAGCGCTGGGCCTTTTGAAAAAGGACCAAGTTTTTGTCCTCGGTATGTCGACCAGCGAGATTTTGGGTGAACGTATTGGTCAGCAAAGTGATCCTGAGGTGGGGCGGATCTTAGTGGAGATCTGCGCCGAGTTCTTGACAGCGCGCGGCGTGACTTTGGCGCTTCAATGCTGCGAACATTTGAATCGTGCGCTGATCGTCCCCGCTACTTTGAGACGTGAGGTTTACACAAGACAAGTTCATGTCCGTCCGCAACCCAAGGCAGGGGGCAGTGCGGCGACAGCTTATTGGGACTGGCTTGAAGCCAAGGGAAAAAGCCCCATAGCCGTAGAAGCAATTGAAGCAGACTGTGGTTTTGATGTGGGACACACGCTCATTGGAATGCATCTAAAAGCGGTAGCCATCCCCCTTCGTTTGCAGATTAAAGCGATCGGGAAAGCACCTTTGGTGGCGGCGAAGACGCGTTTGCCGTATATTGGAGGGCCGCGTAGTGTGTATGACGCGCAACCGGCGTGCCCGAGTGAAGGGTGCCCGTTGGTGGGTTCACCCGCGCTGACGGCGGACGCTAATTAGGTCGGTTGACGCTGGACACGAATCATGTCGGCTGACGATAGATGCTTGTCAGCCGACGATAGCTGCAAATGACATCGGCTGACGTTGGGCGCTTAGATGTCAGGACTTGCGTCAAATACGATGTCAGGGTTTGCGTCAATTCCAATTTGACAGCAACGCAATGTGGATAGGGAGTAGGCATATGTTTTGGAAATATCTGAAAGTTTTTTTGATTGCGATGGTTCCGATGATCGAACTTCGTTTAGCTATTCCTTTTTCACAAGGCTTACGTCTGCCGATCATCCCCTCTTATATCGTTGCCATTTTAGGTAATATGCTGCCGGTCCCTTTTATTTACTGGTTTGCGC
>JAEWGS010000067.1 GCA_023388205.1 Bacillota bacterium | reverse complement strand
GTGCACGGGCGCGGAAAGGACTTTGGCTTCCTTATGATGTGAGAAACTTTCCGCACGCTCATAATTCTTGAGCAACTCAGTCAAGCGCTCCAAATGCTTCTCGATCGGCAGATCACCGTAGAAATAGAAAAGTGCATTAGAAGGATGATAGTAGCGGCTGTGGAAGCGTTCAAAGGTCTCCTGATCCAAGCTGATAATTTCCGCAGGTTCTCCGCCAGAATTCAAACCAAAATGGCCGCCTTCAAACAAAAGCTTTTGAGCCTCACTTTGCAAGAGATCTTTAGGATCTGAAAGCGCACCGCGCATCTCGTTATACACAACGCCATTAATCGAAAGACCGGATTCGTCGAGTTCGTAATGCCAACCCTCTTGCTTCAAAATCAAAGGATCCCGATAAATCAGCGGATGAAAGACCGCGTCGAAGTAGACCTCGAAGAGATTCTCAAAATCTTTTTGGTGACGACTCGACACAGGATATACGGTGCGATCATCGTAGGTCATCGCATTTAAGAAGGTGTTCAAAGAACCGCGCATTAGGTCGACAAAAGGCTCTTTGACCGGGAAGCGATCAGATCCACAAAGGACGCTGTGCTCCAAAATATGGGCGATGCCATTCGAGTTTTCGGGTAAGGTTCTAAAGCTGACCATAAAAACCTTGTTGTCATCTGGGCAATCGACATGCAGCAGCTTCGCCCCTGTCCCCTTGTGTTCGTAAATATAAGCCTGCCCTTTCACATCAGGACAAGCCTGCTGTTCAATCAAATTAAAATCGTGCATCGTGTTCTCCTTCTATTTCGCGATACGAATGGCTATCGGGTCCTCGGATGACGAATCCTAAGCTGTCGAGCTGACGAGTCCCGGACTATCGGGTCCTCGGCTGACGGCTCGCGCTCTACGCACGGACGCTCAAGCTACGAACTGGCGCTCGAGCGACTGTCTAGCGCCCCTCAAGTGCTTAGTGCCCCTCAAGTATCTAGCACTCGAGCTCCCACCTAACATCCGAGCAAGTACCCCCAGTGTGCATCAATCGTAAATATAATCCCCAATCCAATTGAGCAATTCTTCAACGCCCATGGAACCTGTCTGACGCTTAACAATCTCTCCATCTTCAAGGAGCAAGAGCGTCGGTACGGCGCGCACCCCAAGTTCCGTCGCAAGCTCTTTAGCTTCATCCGAATTGATCTTAATGATCGAAAAATCCGGATAATCGCGCTCCACTTGCTCCAAAACAAAAGCGAGCATTTTGCACGGACCGCAATGTGTCCCATAAATATCCACAAGGTGAATGCCCTTATTTGCGTCCGACCGATATTGTTCTTGTGTCCATTCCTGAATCATTGTCTGACCTCCATTTCATCGACTTTTATCTTTTTCGAATTTCGAATCGATGGGTTCGAAATCGATGCGCTGTTTCAGCTTATGGTTAAGCTTAATTGAAATCTAATGTTCATCAGGCTAATTGTAAATCGACCATCTCACGATACAGGTCACATTGCGCATAAAGCGCCTCTGGAGAACCCTGCGCAAGAACACGACCCGCATCCATGACGATAACTTGATCTGCCTTTTGTGCGAGATGCATCCGGTGGCTCACCACGACTGTGGTCTTGCCGCGTCGCAGCTGCAAAATCGCCTCACTCATTGCAAAATCGTTCTTGGGATCCATATTCGCCGTCGCCTCATCGAGCAAGAGAAGTTCCGGATTCGAAATCAAAGCGCGCGCCACGGTGACCCGCTGTCTTTGACCCGCTGAAATCTTTTCGCCCAAATCACCGATATCTGTCTCGAGCCCCTTTTCCAGTTTAGGAAGCAGTTCATCCACACGACAGACTTGAAGCACCTCATTCAAAAGCTCCTTGGGCACACGCGCCAAACTCAATTCCGAGAAGTCGCCCAATTCCGCCGACTTAGGTGCAGACACAATGCCCAACGATCGCAGCAAGGCGGGCACAAAGCCACGCTTTTTGTGTTTTGCGTGGGCTTCATTCACCGAAGCTTCGGACGGCAGATGGTATCCATAAGCGATATTTTCACCGACCGTTCCAGGCAAAAGCGGAGAGTCTTGAAGCACATAAGCGCTGCGGCGACGCCACTGATCCAAACGCAAATTTTGAATGGGCTGCTCACCCAAACGGATCTCACCTTTCTCCCAATCATAGAAGCGCTCCAAAAGGCGAAGCAGCGTCGTTTTGCCCGATCCAGAAGGACCAACCACAACCGTCATTTTCCCCGCAGGAATATGCGCCGTCAGCTCCTTCAAAACAGCTTGATCTGCTCCAGGGTAACTGAAATCCACCCCCTCAAAGTTCAGATCCAACGCACCCAGCTGGCCTTCAGGAATATCTACAAAACCCAAATCTTCGCGAGGTAGTTCTGAGATTTCTGAGATCACCTGTGTCTGTCCTTTGATTTGGAAAATCGTCAAAATGCCCGTAAAGAAAGCCTGTACATTCCCGGGGAAAGCCTGCGCCAAAAAGAGGATCGTCATCAGCTGGCCCACTTCAAGCAGACCGCTTTGAATCCGAATGGCGCCAAAAATCAAAACAACAATCATCAAAACGACTTGCAAGAAACTGCGATACCCACTGTAGAACACTTGATAAATCACCGAAGCGCGCTGGGCTTTATATTTGTCAAAGCTCAAATCCTCGCCCGCTGCAATTTCATAGGCCTCAGCCTGATTCGCTTTGATAAACAGCAAGGCAGAAAAACGCTCAGCTAAAAAAGCCGTCATTTTACTTTCAACCTGCTGAATGCGGAAATAAATCCGATAAATATAGTGGGAACAAATCATGGTGACGAGCACCGATAAGGCAATGATTGGAATAATGCGTACGGCAAACCACGCGTCCGTTCTAAAGAGTGTGCGTGAAGCCAAATAAAGCCACCATGCGTCGCGGAAAAAATTGGTTACCGTGATCAAAACCTGCGGAACGGCCCCGGC
>JAEWGS010000116.1 GCA_023388205.1 Bacillota bacterium | reverse complement strand
TCTGTTGACCATTAAATAGTCAATTTCCCCAAAAAAGGGCGGGAAAAAACTCCCGCCCTGATTTATTTGATTTCATTATATATCAGTAAAACGACATCTCAAGATAAAATTGTCACAATTTGCAACTGATTTGCATTATAAGGTGTTTGAAATGATCGAGCAGAATGAGATGCCCCTGCGCAAAGGGTGAAAAATTAAAGTTTGACCGAAATTGGACGGGATCGAAGATGGGTCGAGATTGGAGATCGGACGGGATCGAAAGAAGGTCTTCACAAAGCCTCAGGTGCTGCTCTCCAGTTGAATTTTTAGACACTCGAAACTTTGAACGCCTTTTTTAAAGATCTTTTGAAACTTTTTTAGTCTGTGGAGCATCATCTTGAGCAAGCAGCGGCAAATAATGGCGTAAAATACATAGATTGAATGAAATAAAGCGATTGGCCTAAAATTTGATCTAGTAGAGACATCGCTCAAATTAATGGAGGCAGATATGATCAGACGCAATCAGAAAAAAGGGCAGGACTTGATGCAAGAGAATAAACAGGTGGCAGAGCACTTTGATGCGAAACAAAAGAAGGCCGCCCAGGACTTTGCCGAAAAATACAAGCATTTTTTGGATACAGCTAAGACGGAGCGTGAATTTGTCACGGAAGCGATTCGCGTACTTGAAGCCGCACGTTTTACTGATATCCGCAAGAAGAATAAGCTTAAGCCCGGGGATCGTGTTTATCGCAGTATTCGCGGCAAGGGCCTGATGGCGGCGGTCATCGGAAAGCAGAACATCGAAAACGGAATGAATATTGTCGGTGCGCATGTCGATTCACCACGCGTTGACTTGAAGCCCAATCCGCTTTTTGAGAAAAGTGATCTTGCCTATTTCTCGACGCACTATTATGGCGGCATTAAAAAGTATCAGTGGACGGCCATTCCGCTCGCATTACATGGTGTCATTTTCCAGAAAAATGGAGAGAAACTGACTTTATCGATCGGTGAGGAAGAGGGCGATCCTGTCTTTTGCTTCACAGACTTACTCCCTCATTTGGCAGCTAAGCAGATGGCCAAAACAGGACGACAGGTTGTCGAAGGCGAAGAACTTAATCTGCTGGTGGGGGCGAGCTTTGCGGAAGGCGATGAGGCCAAGGATCGTACGAAACGGCATCTGATGAATCTGCTTTCGGAGCGTTATGACATCGATGAGCGGGCTTTTAATTCGGCAGAGTTAGAGATTACGCCAGCGGGAAAGGCGCGCGACCTGGGTTTTGATCGCTCGATGATCGCAGCTTATGGCCAAGATGATCGCGTTTGCGCTTTCTGTGCTTTGGAAGCCTTGCTTAACCAAGATAAAACACCACTTCGTACAGCAGTTTGCATGCTTTCGGACAAAGAAGAAATTGGCAGTACCGGCTCGACGGGCGCTCAGTCTCGCCTTTACGAAAACTTTCTCGCGGAGCTGGTCTATAAGAGCATGGGCAAAGAGTCTGAGCTGAGTTTTAGGCTCGCTTTGGAGGCTTCGGCGATGCTCTCGACCGATGTGACCAATGCCTACGATCCAACTTTTGCAAACGTATCTGATCCGGACAACAATACTTATTTGGGTCGGGGCACGTCGATCTTCAAATATACTGGAGTGGCAGGGAAGTCCAATGCTTCAGATGCGGATAGTGAGTTTATGCACGATGTCTTGACTCTTTTTGATTCTCAGAATCTGCCTTGGCAGGTCGGGGAATTGGGTAAGGTGGACGAAGGCGGCGGCGGAACGATCTGCAAATTTGCCGCACAGTGGGGGATCAATGCATTGGATGCGGGCGTGCCGGTCCTGTCCATGCATGCGCCGATGGAAGTGACACATAAACTCGATGTGTATTGCAGCTATTTGGCCTATCAACTCTTTTTGAGTCAAATGTGGGTCAAAGGACGCGATTAAAGAGGCGCAAAGACTTTTCACAGAATGAACGCACAGCAGTATCCCAAAGTAAAACCGCTTTCTCTAAAAGAAAGAAAATGGCCAAGTCGTTGTCTCTCTGAGGCACCGACTTGGTGTTCTGTGGACTTAAGAGATGCGAATCAGGCTTTGGATCATCCGATGACCCTGACCCAGAAGGCGGAGCTCTTTAATCAGCTTTGCGATATCGGTTTCAAAGAGATCGAAGTTAGCTTTCCTTCAGCTTCTCAGACCGATTTCAATTTTACGCGCTACCTAATCGATAATGAGGTCATTCCAGAAGACGTTTGGATTCAGGTGATGTGTCCATCTCAAGACGCTTTGATCGACCGAACGTTTGAATCTATTGCGGGTGCAAAGCGTGCCATTTTACATTTTTTTATGTCTGCGTCGCCTTTGCAGCGTGAGCTCGTCTTAAAGCGAGATGTGGCAGCCTGTGAACGTCTATCTGTCGAGGCCGCGAAGCGGATTATGGCGCATATCCATGTGCACGAAAAAGCCTATCCAGGGAGCCAAATTCACGTGCTTTATTCTTTAGAAAGCTTTTCAAGCACAGAGCCCGATATTGCTTTAGCGCTGATTGACGCTGTAGCTGAGGTTTTGATTGAAGAAAACCAAGATCCGACGCGACGCTTGATGATGAATTTGTGTCATACGGTTGAACGCTCGATGCCGAATTACTATGCAGATTTAGTCGAGTATATGATTGAAAACAGCCGTTTTCGCGAGCAACTGATTTGGAGTATTCACACACACAATGATCGTGGCACAGCTGTGGCAGCAAACGAATTAGCCCTGTTGGCTGGTGCGAATCGAGTGGAAGGTACTTTGTTTGGGACGGGTGAACGCGCGGGAAATGCGGACTTAGTCACTTTGGCTTTGAATTTTTTGACGCAAGGCATTGATCCCAAACTTGATCTGAGCCATTTACCTGAATTGATGCGCTGCGTGAAAAATGTGATGAATTATCAGGTGCCGTCTAAGCATCCATACGGTGGTTCGGATATCTTCAAAACCTATTCTGGAACACATCAAGATGCGATTCGAAAGGTGCTCAAACGACGTCAAGAACAGCGTGCCAAAGGCGAAAAATTGGATATCTGGCACGTGCCTTATCTGCCTGTTGACCCCGGTGATTTAGGTTTTGAGGAACAACCCATCATTCGCATTACGAGCCAATCTGGACGCTCGGGGATCCATTACATTATGGAGACTTTGTTTGGTTACGATTTGCCTGCGCCGCTCTTGGCTATTTTTGCACGTCAGGTTAAAGCTGAGGCTGATCGCTTATCTCGTGAATTGAGCTACGAAGAGTTATATACAATATTTAGTACTAGATACTTAAACTATGAAGATCCGCTGAGACTCATTCATTACAGTGAACATATGATTAATGAGGACTTGATCTCAATCGAGGCTAAATTGCTTTACAAAGGTCATTTATACGAGATTCAAGGCCAAGGTAAAGGTGTTTTGACGGCTTTTGCCAAAGCCTTGACGCGTCAGTTCGATCTGGAGATGGAATTGATGAGTTATCAGCAAAATATCATGGAAGATCATTTGAACTCACGCGTTGTGACGTACTTGGGTCTTAAAGATCTGAGAAACGCTGGTGCTTTGATTTATTTTGGCGTAGGTACGTCAAACGATTTGACGAAAGCATCGCTGCGCGCGAGTTTGAGCGCCTTGAACCATTATTTGAAAAGCCAGAACCTCAAAAATCAAGCCTGAGAGAAGTTTGAGAAATTTAGATGGGCACATCACGTTTAAGGCGCCTAAGTACGTTGAGGTTTTTTGATTGAGACGCTCGGCGCATGGCTTTGAGTTCAACGTGTGAGCGGCTATAAAAATGTATCTCATCAAAAGAGATAAAAGAGATAAAAGCGTTAAAAGAGATAAAAGCGTCCCTAAATAAGAGCGCAATCCCACAAATAAAAATTATAAGAACTCGATAAAAGACGCATCGCGTTTGTTTCGTGCATGTCTCAGAGCGGATAGAGATCTCTTGGATTAGCATCGCAGGATCAGTTGTTTGCTGGATGTGAGTATCATTGTGCTTTTATTTTCAAGAATCCCCCAATTAGAGAAAACTGTTATTTTCTCTAATTGGGTATTTCTCAGAGAGAAACACAAAAGAGCTCTTCCCCGCACGATGAGTTAGCGTGATGAGTTAGCACGATGAGTTAAATTGATGTGCGTAAAAATAAAAACTCGCCACCCTGATGAGATGGCGAGTTCAATTTAGAATTTCAAATTTGAAAGGCCCGTCTTGATTGAGGAAGAAATCCTAAGTGTTCAAAGCGGCGATCGATTGGGGCAATCACGTTGATCGATCTGTGGTCGGCTAATCCTCGTTTGAGGGACTCTTAATCGTTTGATGGTCTTTTAATCTAAGTAGCCTTGCTGATGCAAGAGCTCAGCGGTCAGCACAGCACCACCTGCAGCTCCTCTCAAAGTGTTGTGGGTCAAGCAGCAAAACTTATAATCCAAAATAGGATCTTCTCTCAGTCGCCCAATGTGAATGGCCATTCCTTTATCTTTGAGTGCATCAAGTGCGGGTTGAGGTCTTTGTTCTTCTTCGTAATAGTGAATGAATTTTTGGGGCGCCGATGGCAGACCTTGTGTCAGTAAGTTTTCGTTAAATCGATCAAAGGCCTCTAAAATGGCAGCTTGACTCGGCTTTTTTTCAAAGGCAACAGAGACGGCTGCTGTATGCCCTTCTTGAACTGGGACGCGGTAGCACTGTGCAGAAATGAGTGGTACTTGAGCTTTTTTTACATGATCCCCTTCAATGTGTCCCCAAATTTTGAGCGGCTCTTCTTCACTTTTTTGCTCTTCTCCTGAAATGAAAGGGATGAGATTACCGACAATTTCGGGCATACTCTCGAAAGTCTTCCCTGCGCCAGAAATGGCTTGATAGGTAGAAACAAATACTGTTTTGGGGCCAAAGCCTCTCAAGGCAGTAAGGGCTGGAACGTAGGATTGAATGGAACAATTTGGCTTACATACGACGAAACCTTTGCGCGTTCCTAAACGCTTTTTTTGTACCGTTGCAATCTCTAGGTGCGCCGCGTTAATTTCTGGGATAATCATCGGAATATCTTCGACTAAGCGACCTGCTGAATTGTTTGAAACCACCACGACTTCCCTTTTGGCGATTTGTGCTTCTAATTCATTTATTTCAGCTTTAGGCATATTGACCGCACAAAAAACGAGGTCTAAGCCTTCGCAAAATTGATCCAAATCAGTTAGATCTTGCATGGTCAAGTTCAGCACATCTGCGTTCAGTGAAGGCAAATTGGGGACGCGCCTACCTTCAATCACCTCTCTGTAGCTGTGTCCGGCTGAACGAGAAGATGCTGCGATCTTTTCGATTTGAAAAAATGGATGCTCCTGAAGTAAAGATACAAAACGTTGTCCGACGTAACCACTTGCTCCAATAATACCAACTCGCTTCATGATGTCCTCCTCGGAATAAATTCAAGAATAGGTAGAATTCAGTCAATGACTAGAAAATTTAGCACATTAATCGATTTTCGGGCTTCATTTGTATCGATCAATTTGCATCTTAATATGGACCGAAGCTCTTCCCTGTTTCTTCTCTATTTTTTTCTCTTTTTTCTCTTATTTTCTCTCTCTTTTCGCACGCTCTTAACGCTCCCTGAATATACCACAGCACTCTTCCAACAGCACCCCTCCAAAGGAGCTTTAATTAAATGCTTATTTCAAAATTTTCGCGGATCTTTTTATTCGCTTATTGGACTCCGTTCCTCCTTCTTTTACAATGGGAGAAGATATTGAGAGGTATTTATGAAACGAAGTAGCGATCGCAGAAGACATGATCCAGATCAGCGACACAGTTTTTTGGCTTTGGAGGATTATTGTGCGTATATGGGTGCTGTTTTAGGGCGCTCACCGCTGACCATCAAAGAGTATCGCAAAGATATTTTGGCCTTCTTTAATTTTTATCTGAGAACTCATCATTACGTGAATGAAGATATCAGCGATGAACTTATCGATTATCGAGTGATTGATGATGCCATCTTACAAGAAGTTAAGCTGGTTGATCTATATAGTTATCTCAATTATCTCATGGGACAAAAAAGGAGCTCTGCGGCGAGTCGCGCGAGAAAAGTATCTTCATTGAGGCGCTTCTTTAATTACCTTACCGAGAAATTGCACATCATTAAAACCGACCCAACGCACAGCCTAGAAACGCCCAAAATTGCGAAACGACTCCCCGTCTATCTCGACCTAGATGAGAGTGTCATGCTGCTTAAAAGTTTATCTGATGAATTGGCAGATCCTCATAATTGGATGGCCAAGCGGGATTTTTGCATTCTGATGATGTTCCTAAATTGCGGCATGCGTTTGGCCGAATTGTGTGCCCTAGATATCCAAGATATTCACGACGAAGAGTTGCGCGTCATCGGCAAAGGAAATAAAGAGCGTAAGATTTATCTCAATGTCGCAGTAACCCAAGCTTTGCAAGATTGGCTCCTCGCGCGAGAAAAAATAGAGACCAAAGATCCTCATGAACGCGCGCTTTTTATTTCAAAACAGGGGCGACGAATGGCCCATTCCAGCGTGCAGCACATGGTAAAACAACGCATTGGCCAAGCTGGCTTAGACACACGTCGTTTTTCGCCCCATAAATTACGACATACTGCGGCGACTTTGATGTTCCAACATGGACATATCGATATTCGTACCTTGCAAGGGATCTTGGGCCATGAATCTGTTGCGACAACGGAGATTTACACCCATGTGAGTGATCAACAAAAATATGAGGCCATGGCACAAAATCCTCTGGCTAAAATTCAAGCAAACGAAGAGACAAGAATCGGTGCAAGTCAGCGTGCCAAAACGACAAAATCCGATTCAGCTTCGTCTCCCCCGACTTCGACGACCTCGACGACTTCGACTAAGAGAAAATCTTCCCCGGCTAAAAAATCCACGGGGCGACAGAAAAAAGGCGACTGAATCCTTGCGGGATGAACTTTAATTAAATAAAGCGCCTAAATGGAACGCTTCAATAAAGCACCTAAATAGGCCACATAAATAGAGCGCTTAAATGAGGCCAGTTTTCCTAAGTTTAGTAGCCTAAAATGAAAAGCAGTTCTTGCAAACGCTGCAGCGGATGTGCCTTGTAAATCAGGAACAAAATAGCAATCAGAACGGCAATGCAAATTGTGACATGCCAATACCGAGACTTAATCCGCTCTTTTTGGCGGCGCTGACGCGCTTGTTCAAGCGTGATCTGTCCGGAGTAGACATATTCTTTGGCCCGACCGATGCGGCGCAGACGAATGAAGGGCTTGTGAATAAGATTGAGACTTTGTGGATCCGACGGGGTTTCCTTGGATTCGAGCATCTGATCATAAGCTGCAATAGCTTGCTCCCACTGGTCTTGCTCTTTTTCTGTCATCTGAACGAGCGCTCCACGAGAGGGGGAGCTTGCGTCGGTCTGGCTCGACTTCGCATTGAGATGATATGGATTATCTTGGGTGTTATCGACGCGACGGGGCTTTTTCATAAAGGCCAAATCTCTCCTCACTCCCTATAAAATCAAGTTATCAGTATACCTATAGAAGCGCCTCCTTGCAAAATGTAAAGGCGCCTCATTACAAATGTAGGGGCGCCTTCTTACAAGACTCATCCTTTTATAGTCCTGTTTGCTTTTGATTTCTCTATTTTATTCTGTGCTTGCGGTTTAATTTGCTTGAGTCTACACTCCCTTAAATTTGCGCAGGTTTTTCAGGCACACATCTTTCATAGTCGACAGAATCGGGGCAAGCTTCCCAAAGATCAGGCTTTGGCTTTTGAATGATGGAATAGATGGGCTTTCTTTCCTTTGGGATACTTGGCGGCACAATTTGGACAATGCGACAAAGCGGAATGTGATAAATATCCGTCACGCCTTGAACGATGACCTGAAGATTATCAAAGTAGACGATCGGCCCGACACAAAAATAATCGTCAGCGAGATAAAACTCCAAAGTTGTCCCTTTTGCCTGACATTCTCTGAGATAGGACATCAACATCGTGCGTCCAGGCTTAGCTTCCCAAAATTCAACGAACATTTCATTTTCAGGACTGAGATGAAATTTCTTGTTCTTCTCTTTTTCTCTTCGGCGTTTGGCTGCATAAGCTCGATTGGCAGCTCTTTCAAGCGCGCGTTCTTTCGCCATCTGAACTTTAATAGGACACAGAGGCTGATTTGTTTTTCCAAAGTTTGGATCAGACCTCAGCTTCTTGAGATCTGCGAGAATTTCGTCAAAATTAAATATTTCACGGAGCTTTTTCAAATCCTCTTCTTTCATTAAATAAGGATCGAAGTAGGCGTACCAAGAAGCCGTTCCCCCGCCTCCCTGTTTAGATCGATTTGGATCTTCGATGCATGAATATTTAGACTTCGTATCAGAATTTTTCTTGCGCTTACCCTTTGCATTTTGAACGTTTTTTCGAACGTCTTTTTGAACGCTTTTTTGAATATTCTTTCGAATGTTTTTTCGAATAGGAATCTCACTCAAGGCTTGAACGGATTCTTCATCGAAAAACTCATCAATTTTCCAATGAGGAATATGTCTCCATAAACTATTTGAAGTTTGTGTCGAAGATGCTTCAGTTTGGCTGAGCACCCGGATCAGTTTGCGGGCAAATTTCCCTTTTCCCTTCTTATCCACAAGTCCTCCTTGCTTGCTGCATTCATGAGAAAAGTCACTTGAATGTACAGCATGTTTGTTTGCACCTAAAATGCGACTTGGAATAAGAAAAAACAACCGTAAATCAATCGATTTTAAAGAAGTTTTTTCTCGATTTTTATTTGCTTGAATTTGAGTTTATGCCATCTGGACTGATTGAAGATTTACCAAAAACGATAGTTTTATTGAATGTTGACGATTTAGAAGCAAGCCTTTTCGAGAAAATCAAGGCAATAATTTTTTCCTAATTTAGCATCGATCCAATGAACATAAT